>JAAESS010000146.1 GCA_024229195.1 Flavobacteriales bacterium
AAAAAACGGTCTAAAAAAGAAAAAACCATCCAAACCCATATTCAAACCCACCACGCTGAACTCGTCCAGAAAATAGAAGAAGGCGAAGTCAACGAAGAAGAGATTAAAAAGACCGTCAATTATCAATTTCAATCTATTCAACCCCGTAGCCAAACCCATATTAATAAGATTTTTCACCTCGCAGACATCCACATCCGTAATTATCTCCGTTTTGAAGAATATTCCATCATTTTTGACAAACTCTATGAATTTATCGGCAAGGAAAAGGCACAAAACCCACAAGATAATAACATCATTGTGGTAGCGGGTGATGTTTTTCACACCAAACAGCGTTTATCACCCGAGGCAATCTTACAGGGCCGTGATTTCTTCAAAAGATTGTCTGATTTATACCCCGTTTTCTTAATCTGCGGTAATCACGACTCAGTTATTCATAATAAAAATATTAAAGATTCACTATCCTCCGTCCTATCCCATTCTAATTTTAACCTCCATTACCTTAAATACTCCGGTGTTTATCGTTATCATAATCTTCTATTTACGGTTTCATCTCTTCTGGACGACGGATTAGTGAATGAAGATGTTTTTAATAAAATGTGTGAAGAAAACCCTGTGGATTACCAAGCCGATAAAGGCGATTTGAAAATTGGACTTTATCACGGACCCATCGCCTCGGCTAAGAATGATACCGGTTATCAAATGAAGGGGAATTTCATCATTCACGATTTTAAACTGAATGATTTCACTCTCCTTGGCGATATCCATAAATTCCAATATTTGGATGAAGCCCAAAAAATAGCATACGCCTCCTCGCTCGTCTCACAATCATTCTCTGAAACGGATGATGACCACGGCGTTTTAGTCTGGGATTTACCCTCCAAAAGTTCTAAATACCAACGGTTTTATAATGATTACGCTTTTAAATCGTTCATCGTTAAGGACGACGGTTATGAAGATCATAAGGTGTTATACGAATTGGAAAAACTAGTGCCTCACTCATATACTTCTCTTCATTTTGTACCTAAATACGGTAGAATCCGCCTCACTAATGAATGTTCTCTTTATTCCGTCTTCCTTGATAAACTCCATAAGTTTGAAAAGAAATTCCCAGAGGCGGAAATCCAAGTAGTTAGTAATACACTCTCTTATATTAATGACAAAAAGATTGAAACATCTCTTTCTATGAATAAAGAGCAATTCACGATTGATTTTGAAGCCATAATGGATAAATATCTGGATGAAAACTTCCAAGGATTGAGTGAAGAAACCAAAGAGTGGGTCATTAATAAAATGGACTTCCGCAATAAAAAGAATATGAATAACATCCAATGGAAGCTTCTCAAATTGGATTTTACACATCTTTTGGGATACGGAAAAGATAATACGCTTGATTTCCGTAAATACGAAAGTAGGAATGTAATAGGTCTTTTTGCTGAAAATTCCTGCGGAAAATCATCACTTTTGGATATTATTACCTTCCTACTTTTTTCAAAAATCAATCGTAATACATCCAATAATAAGGAAATTCCAAAAGATATTATTCATGTGAATGAGAATAAAGCATATGGTTCAATCTATTTTGAGGTTTCAAGTAAAATTTACAGGGTTGAAAAACAGATGGAACGAGACGCCAAGGGTAAAATCAAAATCAATCAGTATCTCCATCGTTTAGAACCAACTAAATCTAAAACGACAGATGAACCAACACTCGTTTTTGATAAAGAGACTTATGAATTGATTGATTTGACTGAAGAACAGAGGCAGAAAACGGATGAATTGATTACAGGATTGATAGGAACATATAATGATTTTATATTCACGGCGATTTTCCTCCAATCGGGCAATAAGAATTTCCGTGAAATGACCCAGAAAGACAGAAAGGAGTTTTTATATCACATTTTAGGACTTAATTTCTTTAAATCATCGTTTGAAAAAGAACAGGATGAATTCAAAACCGCCAAATTAGAAAACAAAACTCTGATAGAAGAACTGGAAAATCTTAATCAAGAGGTGTTTGAAGAGCAGATGTATTCCACCGATTTGGAAAAATCAGATTTAGAAGAAGACATTACTGATTTAAAGGAAGAGCGGAAAACACTCCAAGATAAAATCAAAATCCTCTATTCTCAATCACCCGAATTATTGGAAGAAATCCGCAAACAACCAAACCCTCAAGAATACGCGACCAACCGCATTAACCAACTCAAACAGGATTTTGAAGATAATTGTG
>JAAESS010000147.1 GCA_024229195.1 Flavobacteriales bacterium
AATTTTCATCATCATCATTACAAGAGATAAAAAGAACAACAAACAAAGCTAAAAATAATGGTTTCATTCTAAAGTATTTTTCAAATTATGGCGGCAAATATAATTAAATCCAAATCTTTTTAATAGGAATTGACGTTAAAAAAAACACAAGATTATTGATCATATTTATTCTATTTGAATCCATTTTGATGTCAAAAAGAAACGATAAATAAGATGATCCATTTTATCATCCAAACCCTTACATTAGCGATTCATGAGCAATACAAACAGAAATAGTGAATTACAATATCAAGGATATATCAATACGCCCCTGCTTTGGCAAGACCATCCTTTATTAGGTTTAGAACAGTTAGAATTTACCCAGCTGCAAAAAAATCATTTTAACATACCTATTACCAATCATATGCCCTTAGGAAAGCTTGTAGAACGTTTTGTTATGCAAGAATTAAGACAACAATCAAATATTTCCATTCTTTCTGAAAACATTCAAATTCAAAACCAAAAGATAACAATTGGTGAAATTGACTGCCTTTTAAGGCAAAATGACATTTCGATCCATCTCGAAATTATCTATAAATTCTATCTATATGATCCGAATAGCGGACCCACCGAAATAGATAGATGGATCGGACCAAACAGAAATGACAACCTCCTTAAAAAACTTCATAAATTAAAGGATAAACAATTGCCCCTATTGCATAAGGCTCATACCAAACCTCTTTTAGACCAATTGACCCTCAATCTCGATGACATTGTTCAGAAGGTTTTGTTTAAGGCTCAATTATTTACACCTTATAACCACGATATTAGATTTGATCTTTTAAACAAAGATTGTCTGACAGGATTTTATATTCATTTGGCTGATATTGCTCAATTTTCAACTTGTAGGTTCTATATTCCGAACAAATTGGATTGGTTGATAGAAGTACAAGCAAATGTTGAATGGATGATTTTTGATCAGTTTAGCCATAAAATCAAAGAATTTACAGAAGAAAAAAGAGCTCCGTTATGCTGGATAAAATTTCCTGACACCAGTATTCAAAAGTTTTTTATTGTCTGGTGGCCCAAACAATGAAACTAAGTTATTTATTAAACCAATAAACTAATTTCAACGTAAGTGAATGTGTTCGCTCATCAAAAGGTGGCAGCAGATCATTATAGGTATATACAAGAAATAAATCTGATGCCGGTTGATAACGCCATTGAAATCTTGAATTCAAATTAAAGTTTTTAGTTTGTTGGTTATACTGAAATAGGGTTGCAAAGAATAGCTTATTGGTGAAGGTGATATCTGCTTTGGCACCAACCAACCAGAACTCAGTTGTATTGTAGGGTGCAGGCATATTTATATTGTTATAACTAATGACTGAACTCAAACTGACATAAGGTTGGAATCTGTAACCCAATTCATTATCAACACTCATCCAGGAACCATCTTGATAATAGCCCCCGACCCTACCTCCTATTTTATAGGTAAACATACTTTGAGGTTTGGAGCTATAATTCATTCTAAGTGCATTCCAATGATGTCTTGAACCTGCCGGAAGTTCGGGTTTATCTGTTCCTGTCGGATCAAAAGGCTCAAGCAACTCAACAAATTCGTTGATCAATGTAATTTTAAAAGAACTACGGTTTCTAAAATTTAAAAAATATTGAAGCAAATTTAAATTATCTGTTTTCTTAAAGTCATCATCAAAATAATAGATACTTATCCATTTTGGACCATGACTTAAAAGCTTTTTATTTTTTTTAGGATAAAACAAGTATCCTACAAATGGATTTATTTTAAAGTAATTGTTTCGCGGTACAAAGCCTACTTCTGCCCGGTAGTCTTTATCGACGTATTCTTCCTTGATTCCAAAGTTCCAGTCTTGCTTCTTATACTCAATATTTGCAGCTTGTGTAAATCCGTTACCTGATTCATCAGGTGAAAAAGATTTAAAGATAAAGGCCTTTCCTGTCCATAGATTATTATAGGAGGCTAAATTATATTCAAGACCAAGATTTCGGTTGAATTTAGGATATAAATCATAGTATTCGTCTGTTTCCTCGGGATAATTAATTGATTGCTTATTCACAAACATTAGCCCTATACTCGACTGACTGAATACTTTTCTCTGAAACGAAAGTGCTGCAAAATTCTGACTTGGCAAACCAGTTTCCTCATCACTGGCTGTCTGCATATCCATCAGTCCCATTCGCCAGTTTTCATTCAAGTTACCACTTAGCCTTATACCTGCATGAATTGGTACATCCAAGCCTATTCTTCTTGAGAAAAAGGGCCTGATATTGCCGTAACCAAAATTCGCAAATAAGTCAGCATTTTCGAGAAAAAACTGTCTTTTCTCAGGATAGAATAATTCAAAACGGTCCAGATTCACGATTTGCTGATCTACTTCCACCTGTGAAAAATCAGGATTGATGGTCAGGTCTAAGTTTAGAGCAGATGATAAAGCAAACTTTACATCTCCACCAATCTTAGTTTCATAATCAGTTGTTTTTTCATTTGAATTGTTACTTGCACTTCCAAGTACATAAGGAATTAAGGAAAAATTAATTCCGGGTTCTGGTGGTGCCTCATCCCATACCAATACCCCGCTATAGGCCAAAGATGCAGTAGGAAATTGCCTTGGAATCGGTGTCCAGCTTGATTTTTCACTTGTTTTTAAATCCAATCGACTAAAATTGATCCCCCATTCTTTTACCCCTTTTTTATATCGAATAGATTTGAATGGAACTGCCATTTCTAAAACCCATTTATCTTCTTCTTGCTTTACTTTTGATATCCATTTGCTATCCCAATTCAGATCAACTTTTCCTCCATTATTCATGGTTCCGTCCCATTGAGCCCCTGCAGCATTCGCTCCAAAAGAAAAACCAGTAGTTTGATTGTTAAAGGGATCAATAAATATTAAAAAATTATCATTTTTTCCAAACGAAAAATCTCTCCTTAAGGATTCCACATAATAGGGTCCGGGAATATTATTATAAAATACGGCAGACAAGTAAATATTTTTGTCATCATAACACATCCGAACCTCAGATAATTGTTGGGACTTTCCTTTATCTTCGGGTAAAACCATAAAAAAATCTTTCGCAACATCGGTTTCTTTCCATGCTTCTTCATCAATAATTCCATCAATCGTTACCGGCGAAAATGTTTTACGAATATGTAGGCGATAATCAGCATTCTTTTTTTGTGCACTAAGTAGCGTGACAACACTTAGAAAGAAGCATATAAATAGATAAAATCTAACTGTTAAAAAGGAATCTAAACTTTTGCAAAGTAGTGTCAGTATTGAAAATTCTGTAAGGCCATTTGAATATTTACTATTCATATATCCTAATTGATTTGAACCATAAATATAAGAATTTCCTTATGAGTTCATCACAAAAAGCAAGAAGTATTTTACGATAAATTTAGAACTAATAATCCATTACAAATCAATAACTTGACTTGTCATACATGATGTAAAAAATAAGAAAGATTGATTTGATCTATACTATTTGATCAGGGTAACTTTAACCGCATTCATTCCTTTCATACCTCTTTCAAGTTCGAAAGAAACTTTGTCATTTTCAGAAATTTCATCGATTAAACCACTGACGTGACAAAAGTATTTTTCGCTGTTTTCAGAATCAATAATAAATCCAAATCCTTTAGATGTATCAAAAAATGATACTGAACCCTTTCTTACCGGGTCTACTTCCTCTCTGTCACTTTCCAGCGTTTTTGGAATACTGATTTCTATACTTTCGGCATCAATAATAACTTTTTTAGAAGGATCCGGAGGTGTATCCGTTAAATGGCCATTATGATCTACATAAGCAAATTCGATTCCTTTTTTTCCGTGTTCTTTAGCTGCGGCCTTCCGGGCTTCCATTTTCTTTCTCTTATCTTCACGCTTTTTTAAGCGTTTCTTCTCTTTTTCACTTTTATTAAATGTTTGCTGTGATTTTGCCATTCGCTAAATTGGATTGTTTAGAATTATTTACCAAATATACCTTTTTTTTTTCTGAACTTATGCAAACAAAATTCAGCAACATGCATATGAATATGTAATACAACAATAAACCGTCCAACTAAGAACTGCATGAAAGCATGGAGCAGCCTACTTTATGCCTTGCCCATTCAGGTCTTTTAACAAACCATTTTTCATGGTCAAGTTGCTCACTGTAAGGATCTTTCAATAGTTCAAAAAGCTCCTCAATAATAGAATAATCACCTTTATCTGCAGCATCAATTGCCAACTGTGCCATATAATTTCGAAGCACATATTTAGGGTTGATCTGATCCATTTTTATTTTTCTCTCATCAGATGAAAGAGTTTCTAGCTTTAGTCTTTTGGCATAGGCAGCAAACCATTTATCCCATTTCTTTTGAATCACTTCATCAAGTTCTTCAGGAAGATAAAAGGCGTCTTTAACAATTTCTGTACCCTCGCCTGCTTTTGCCGGATTAAATTTACCCAGGTTTCTAAAGAAAATGCTCATGTCAGTTTCTGTAAGATGCAAAACACTTTCAAGGTCTTTGATCAAAAGTGTATCATCTTTGTCTTCTTTAAACAGACCAAGTTTAGAGCGCATCATTTCATTGTACTTGATGATATATTTCCTGTTGTAATTTCTCAGAATTTCTTCAAGTCCGCTTGCTTCCTCTATTAGAGGATAAAGTGCATTGGCCAATTTAAATAGGTTCCACTGGATAATTTCAGCCTGTGTGCCAAATTTGTAACGCTTATACTGCCTGTCTGTGGTATTTGGGGTCCATCCAAAATCAAACCCTTCTAACCAACCATATGGGCCATAATCAATGGTCAGTCCCAAGATCGACATATTATCAGTATTCATTACACCATGCACAAAACCAATTCGCTGCCAGTGAACCACCATCTCAATGTTAAGATCAACTACTTCGTTAAAAAAAGCCAGATAAGTTTCTTTTGATGGTTTCCCAAGATGTGAAAAGAAATGCTTAATGGTATAATCAGTTAATTTCTTTAAAGTGACAAAATCCTGTTGCGCTGCTAAGATTTCAAAATTACCAAAACGTAAAAAGGTAGGCGCTACTCTAGATACAACCGCTCCTTTTTCGTAAGCAGGGTTTCCATTGTATAAAATATCACGCAACACCTTGTCTCCTGTTAATGCCAAGGATAAGGCTCTTGTTGTAGGAACACCTAAATGGTACATGGCCTCACTGCATAAATATTCGCGTACTGAAGATCTTAAAACAGCCAAGCCATCAGCAGTTCTTGAATAAGGTGTCTCCCCTGCTCCTTTCAATTGAATGGCCCATCGTTGATCTTTGTGCTCAACTTCCGCCAGATTAATGGCGCGTCCATCTCCCAATTGACCTGCCCAATTTCCAAATTGATGCCCTCCATAACACATGGCATAGGGCTTCGTATCAGGCAGCACTGAATTCCCGGTAAAAACATTTAAAAATTCTGATCCTGTAAGGTCCTCCTGAGAAATACCCAATACTTCCATCATTTCAGGTGAAACGTGAATTAATTCAGGATTAGAGGTTTTTTTGGGTGTAACAAATGAAAAGCAAGCTTCCCTCATCTGTCTTCTGCTGTTCTCAAGAATGGGGTCAGCAGGAAGTTCTGTGCTAAATGTATCTTTTATATTTAAATTCATATTGAAATATGCATATTAAACTTCGCTAAAATCTAAAAATGTAGACGTACTATATTAGGCAACATTACGATTTAAATCTCATGATTAGAATTTATACCATTACAGGGTCTCCTCTTTTAATCCGTATGCACCGGATCAAGATTTTTAGTTACTTTTTTAACCAAGTTACCAAGTGTAAGACCTTGGAAAATAATTGAAAAGACGACAACAATATAGGTGATGACCAAAAATAAATCTCTATTCATATCTTGGGTCAATCCTAAAGCCAAAGCGATTGAAATTCCTCCACGTAATCCTCCCCAAGTCATAATCAAATTGGTTTTTGGAACAAAGTCAAGCCGTTTTTCGAAGAATTTTACCGGCAGGATCAAAGAGAGATATCTACATATCAAAACAACGGGAACCGCAATGATACCAGCAACAAAATAAGTGGTTTCAAAAGATAGCACAAGCATCTCCATCCCAATCAAAACAAATAATATAGTGTTGAGTAATATGTCGATCAATTCCCAGAATTTATCTACATAACTCTCTGTAATTTCAGACATCGCTGAGTTTCTTACCGTATCATTTCCAACCACTAATCCAGCAGTAACCATTGCCAAGGGTGCAGATAAATGAAACTTATGTGCCACAAGTGTTCCTCCCATAACGGTTGCAAGAGTTATAATCACTTCTATATCATAATCATCTATTGATTTCATTAATTTATAGGTCACCCATCCTAAGATCAAGCCCAAAATAACTCCTCCGAATACCTCCTGGCTAAATAATTTTATAATATCAATGACTTCCACCTGATCACCGCCTAGTCTTGCAATATTAAAAATTGTCAAAAAGACAACAACCCCAACTCCGTCATTAAAGAGTGATTCGCCAACAATTTTTGTTTCCAGTTTTTTGGGAGCACCTGCCTGTTTTAAAATGCTCAAAACCGCAATAGGATCAGTTGGAGAAATCAAGGCTCCAAATAACAAACAATAAATCAACCCCACCGGCATGCCAATTACCAGGCTTGGAGCTGTTGCCCCCGCATCCAATTGATCCAGGAGTTGCTCCAAGGCC
>JAAESS010000148.1 GCA_024229195.1 Flavobacteriales bacterium
CAATGTGGGCCATGAGGATGACTCTTTTTTTTTTTTATTTGATGAACAAGGAGTTCATATCGAAATCCAGGAAGAGGGAAATGAAAAATCTGAAGTTAAAATTGATCGCTCCGGAGTTGTCGTTAAAAGTTCAAAAGATACCATATAATCATTAACTGTAGTATGATAAAGATGTTAAACAACTGTAACATAACATACCAGAGATGAGTCTAATAATAAATAGTCTATTCCAAAAATATAAATCATGAAAAAAATTATCAAACTAACAAGTATATTATTTCTGATCTTTAGCATGACTTCGTGTATGTTTGATGGAGTTAATGGAGATGGAAACGTAGTTTCTAAAAAACGAAAAATATCTAATGATTTTGTTCGTATAAATGCAAGCAGAGGTCTTGACATTTATATTACCAAAAGTAAAAACATTTCTTTGGAAGTTGAGGCGGATGAGAATTTGCATGAACTGATCGAGACGGAGGTTAAAAATGGAACCTTATACATCACTGCCAGCAAGAACATCATGATGGCCAGTGCCAAGAAGATTCATATTTCAGCAGACAATGTCAATGAAATTAAAGTAAACAGTGGCGCCGAAGTGTACTCTGAAAACACTTTTTCTTCTGAGAGATTGGTCTTAAGTGTTAGTAGTGGTGCCCATGTAAAAATGGATCTTAGGGTAGATGATCTTATTTGTGAAAGCTCAAGTGGAGCGGGCATGGAATTAAGGGGTGAAGCGAATGCCTTTAGCGCTTCCTCGTCAAGTGGTAGTGATATTAAGGCATATGATTTGAAGGCCAAAGAGTGCAAAGCGGATGCTAGTAGCGGATCAGATATCAAGTTACATGTTACACACAAGTTTCAAGGAAGCGCCAGCAGTGGAGCTGACATAAAATTTAGAGGAAATCCAGAAAACATTTCTAAGAATGATAACTCCGGAGGAAGCGTAAGACAGGTCAAGAGTTGATCTGATATCCTGTTAAGATTTATTTAAAATCACGTCTTTGGCGTGATTTATATATTTACGACCTATAGGAATTCGTTTATCAGCGATCAAAACAGAATTTCCTTCTAGTGCTTGAATTTTATCCAGTGCTACAGTGAAAGACCTGTGAATACGCAGAAATAAGTTGCTAGGTAATTCTTCTGTGATTCCGGATAGGGATTTATGCGCCAAATAGTCACCTGTTTTGGTAAAAACCTTGATATAGTCCTTCAAACTTTCAATGAAGTAAATGTCTTCAAATTTTATTTTTATAAGTTTTTTGTCAACTTTTAAAAAAATAAATGATTTATCAGCAGTAGGTTGAGCGATTTCTGAAGAATTCTCCAATATCATCTTCTGAGAAAGTTTATTTATTGATTTTAAAAAACGAGTAAATGGGACAGGTTTTACTAAATAATCAAAGACATCGAGATCAAAACTCTCAACGGCATATTCCCTGTAGGCCGTTGTAATAATGAAATAAGGCTTGGCATCAAGACTTTTGATAAAGTCCAAACCGTTCATTTTTGGCATATTGATATCAATGAATACAGCATCTACATCGCCACTTTCAATAATAGTCAGTGCGTCTAAAGGGTTTGTATAACTAGCCAGTAGCTGCATATTTGAAAATTCATTCAAATGCGTTTCAATAACCTCTCCAGCCAGTGGTTCATCGTCTATTATAATGCATTTAATCTTCATACAGTGGTAGTTTCAAATTGACGACATATTCATTTCCTTTAGCTATGGTTTTTAAACGATACGCCGAACCATAAAGAAGCTGAAGTCTTCTTTTTACATTTTCTATACCGATACCGTGCTTAGGCGTTTTGCCGTCGCTTTTCACATAATTATTCGTCACGGTAAAGTAAAGAAAATTGTCTTTAACAACAAAGTCAATAAGAACTTTTATATCCTCATCATGTTGGGTTCCATGTTTAAAACAGTTCTCTAAAAAGGGTAAAAACAGAAGTGGTGGAATCTCTACTTCGTCGATATTCCCATCAATACTGATCTCAGATTTTACTCTTTCTCCGTAGCGTAATTTTTCAAGTTCTAAATAACTATATAAGTAATTGATCGACTTCATCAAACTAATTTTTGGCTCTTTTACTTCATACAATACATATTGCATAATTTCAGAGAGTTTCATCACTACATTTGGCGCATTGGGTGATTGTTTGATGACCAAGGCATATAAATTATTTAAAGTATTAAAAAAAAAGTGAGGCTGTATTTGAGACTTTAAAAAATTAAGTTCAGTTTCAAGTTGTACTCTCTGGAGATCTTCATTTCGCTTTTTTTCATTCACCCAATCATAAGTAAGTTTTATTGCCGAAACCAGGGCAATAACATAAATGGCGCCTATAACCAGTTCTACGACATGAATCACTGTAAAAGGTTCTTGATTTCCTTGTGCTTCCGGCCAAATATTCTCTGTAACAAGGATATAGTTAAGTCCTGTTCTGCTTAGATAGAAAAGTGCCAGAGAAAGAACAAATAATAAAAAGAATTGCCAATATTTTTTTTTGAGTATATACTTGGGAATCAGGTAGTAAATCGTAAAATAGGTAATCACAATATTTAAAGGGAATTCAATCAAATTTGATTTTAATGAATACCAATAATCATTGTTAATAGTTGCAAATCGAAAGAAATTGAAAATAAAATATAGCAGCCAGAAAAGTAGATGGTATCTGACAGGAATTCTAAATTCAGAAAAAAACTTTTTGAACATTTTTGATATTTGTGATTCCGAATACTACCATTTCATTTATGAAGACCAAAAAAAAATTGATGAAACGAATAGTGATAACTTTAAATATAGCTATCACTAATGATCTTTTCTATCATCCGACATAGGATGTTATGAACCTGCAACTATTTCAACAAACTGTATGTAGTCATCATTTTTTGCAGCCAGAATATACTGCTTACCGTTTATGTTGATCAAAGACATGTCCTTGGTGTCTCCAGGAATGTATAATCCACTTTCAGTTGGAGCAACCTCCCTAAATTCACCTTTTCCGTTTCCTTCAAGATATAAACCTATACCAGCATCATTTCTTGGTGTTTCAACCTCAGAACCATATAAATTACCTGCAACAACTACATCTAAATATTGATCATTATTAAAATCCTTCACCAAAATTTTATTGATGCTTGATAACTGCGACATATTTGGTAATTTATGTATGACAAATTCACCGTCTTTATTTTCAAGATAAATACTAGCGAATGATTTTACTGTGTAGTGCAATGAATTTTCAAGAGACTTTTTTGTATAAACGTCTTCAAGAGTTGCAACAGCAAAAGCATCGTAATCTTTAAATTTATTTTTGATGCCTGGTACTTGTTCTGAAGAGCACTGACGTCCTCTAACCGGAAATTTCTCTCCCTCATCATAATAACTTAAAACAATATCATTTTTTTGATTCTTATCAAAGTCATTGAAGTATATATCAAAAGTTTCTTCATCATTGGCATTGTATTTATAATTCAAACCAAGATTCCCTACAATAAAGTCTGTATCACCATCCTGATCAAAATCACCTTCTTCAATACTAAACCACCATCCAGTGGCATCATTAAGGTTCAATTTTTCTGTAATATTTTCAAATTCACCTCTGTTGTTTCTAAATACAGTGATAGGCATCCATTCTCCCACGATCATTAAATCAACCCATCCGTCTTGATCAAAATCTGTCCATTTGGCGTCTGTAACCATACCTAAATCAATAAGCCCGGGAGCTATTTTTTCCGTTACATTGACGAATTTAGGATTCCCTTGTGTACTTATATTCTCTAATATATAGCTCGAGGTAGGCATCGGATAGTTTTTTGGAATTAGTCTGCCTCCAACAAAAAGGTCAAGATCTCCATCTTTGTCATAATCATATTTCTGTACCCTGCCACCACTAATGATCATTTCAGGAAGAGCTGAAGCTTTTTTTACTAAATTTCCCTTACCATCATTGAGGTATAAACGATCTTGTAATAACTCAGAATTATAGTCAAATTCATTTCCGCCACTAACTAAGTATAGATCATTGAATCCATCACCATCTGCATCAAATATGAGACTTCCGAGGTCTTCACGGTCACTGTCATCGTCAATATCTGTAAAATGTTGCCTTTCGAATCCGTCAGAAGTTTGGTAGTAAATGGCAGTCTGGTTGTTATGTGATCCTGCAATTACAAAATCATCCTTTCCATCTCCATTCAAATCACCTACACTTATACCAGGTCCAAGTGTTGACATTTTGTGTGGTAATAATACTTGATCCTTAAAATCATCATAATCATTCTCTGCGTGCTTATGGTTCATCACAATTGACTGATCCTTTTCTGTCTGAAACAATGGTGAGTTCTCAGTTAATAAAGGTTTTTCATCATAGCTGGCGTTTTTGTAATTAACAGTCAGAAATTGATTCTTATCAACATTATTTAAAATCTCTATTTTTCCGTCTGGCCATGCGATTTTTATTTGGTCGGCCTGGTTGGCACTTCCTATACCAAAATGCAGCTGAGGCGCCACAGATGATTGAAAACCTCTGGTAAGTGTCATTTCTTGAAACTGAGTAATTTCATTGCTTGTAATGTAGGCTTTAACACCAAGTCCAGATCTGTTTTTCTCCGGACCATCAAAATTCAAGCTTATAAAATTGTTATGTTCTGAACTAAAATTTTCAAATATTGCAGCCTTATCATCAATATTATTAATGACGATCTCAAGATCTCCATCATTGTCAAGATCAGCGTATACACATCCATTAGACCAACCCATAAATTCTAATCCCCATTCTTCATTCATTTTGTCGAAGGTGAGATCTCCGTTATTTCTAAACACAAAGTTGTCAATCTTCTCTTCAGGTATTGCCAATGATTTTTCCAGAAATTGATCTCTGGTTATTTTTTCTTTCTTTAAATTATTAAAGTAGTCTTTGTTATTGATCTCACGACGCGTACCGTTTGAAATAAAAATATCTTTCCATCCATCATTATCAAGATCTACAAATAGAGGGCCCCAACTCCAGTCAGTTGTTGCCAAACCAGCTATTCTGGCCACATTACTAAAAGCAGGTAATGAATCATGAATATTACCGTTATTTAGTTGAAGTTGATTTTGCATATACTGATAATGAAAACCAGCATTAACAGTTCCCCAAAACAAATCAGGGTTCATTCCGGCCATATTTGCTTTTGATCTTCTATTATTCCCAGGAGTCATATCCATCTGTATGATGTCGAGTAACTGGTCATTGTTAAAATCAGCAATGTCTACACCCATACCATATAGAGCTGTTTGTTTGGTAAGTTCTTTTGAATGTTCGCTAAAGGTGCCATCACGATCATTGATCAGCATGTAATCTGGCACATTAAAGTCATTAGAAATATAGATGTCAGGCCATCCGTCTCCATTAATATCTCCTACAGTAGCACTGTTGGTCAAGCCGAATGATCTGATTTCTGCGTCAGCGGTTACGTCAGTAAACGTTTCTCCATCATTTCTGAAAAGTTTATCAGTTTCGTAATCTCTTGGATTACGCATTTTATAAGAGTAGAAATTATTTGGTGCATTGAAGTTAGTAGGAGGGTAGTTGGCTACATATAGATCAAGGTCTCCATCAAGATCATAATCAAAAAAAGTAGATTGGATTGTATTACCTATATCACTAACACCGTAAGTTTCTGCTTTTTCTGAAAAAGTAGCATCCCCATTGTTTATAAACAGTAAGTTGCCTTTTGGCGCAAATTTCCCGGCGACCGAACAATAGATATCAAGGAATCCGTCATTGTTGACATCTGCCATTGTAACACCTGTAAACCAACGTTCATCTCCAGCAACACCTGCAACAGCCGTAATATCTTCAAATTGAAGATTTCCCTTATTTAGGTAAAGTTTGTTCTCAACCATATTACCTGTAAAGTAAAGATCAATCAAACCATCATTATTGATGTCACCTGCAGAAACTCCTCCACCCATATAGATGTAAGCATAAGCCATATAGTTTAAAGAATCATTTTCAACCAGAGCGTTAGAGAAATCGATAGTACTTTTTTCTGAATCTAATTGTTTGAATAGTTTGACAGAAGATTTCTCGTCTTTATTGGAACAGGAAAGTAATAAAGTACTGACCAATAGAAAAAACAAAATATTTTTCATGCTTAAAATAGGTTTTATTTGGACTATAAAAATACAAAAACAGAGCATTAAATAATGCTCTGTTTTAATTAAATTAAGATAAAAATATCTTTTTGCTTACCACTCTGGGTTTTGTTGCAATGTACCACTACTTTGGTCAATAGCACCTACTGGTACCGGGAACAAGTTGTGTTTATTTGCAGCTCCAGCAAATTTAGGTCCGAAGTTAGGAATTGTTCTTTTTTCATTTTCAACATATTCAGTCATCGTATCAACAAGTATATTCCATCTTCTAAGGTCAAACAAACGGTGTCCTTCCATTGCAAGCTCTAGTCTTCTCTCCATTCTTACAGCTTTTCTAGCTTCATCTTGAGAAGCGAAAGTTGTGTATAAACCAATTTCATAGTTGGCAGCATCAGCTGAACCGTCCATAGTTTTGATAGGAGTACTGTTTATAGCTCTTTGACGAACTTGATTCACATAGCCAAGGGCAGTAGAAAGATCATTCGTTTCAACAGCAGCTTCAGCAGCCATCAATAAAACATCAGCATATCTGATAAAGTGATAGTTGATACCAGAGCGTTGTTCACCCCAGCCACCAGCTCCGACTTGAGAGTCTTCACCTGCCCAGTATACATTCTTACGTCCTAAATATGGTCCTGAAATATCAGAAAAACCAGCTCTTATCCAATCTTTACCTGGATTGATATCCCAGTTATTGTATAAGATACCACGTCTTCCAGCAGTATAATCAACTCTAGGATCAAGCGTACCCGTGTGAGGAGTAAATGCATCACCACTTACAATACCTGCGTCATTAGCTACATCAGTATCATTATAAGTATCCAACAATGGTAATCCACCACTTGTTTGGAATGCATTTACTAAATCTTGAGTTGGTTGATAGAAACCACAACACCATCCATTAGGACCTTGGTAATTCAAAACACCACCTTGGTTTCCGTTTGGTGCAAAAGCACCACCAATTGGGCTAAATTCAATAGCGAAAATATTTTCACTACCTCCTTCACCGGCTACTCTAAAATTATCTCCATATTCAGGTAATAAAGAGTATTTACCACCAGTGATTACACCCTGAAACGCTTGTAAAGCCGCGGCGAAATCTCCTTGATATAACTTAGATTTCCCCCAATAAGCTTGTGCAGCCCATGTTGTTGCTCTACCAAAATCACTTTGATCATCTGGAAGATTCTGAGTTGCAAAAAGGAAATCAGCATCAATGTTAGCCCATAATGGTGTACCATTTGGTTGAGCAAACTCCGTATCTAAATAATTTTGTTCACTAATATATGTGGCATATTGACCCCACATTATTTGTAATTGAAAATTGTAGTGTCCTCTTAAAAATCTAGCTTCAGCTAATTGATTCTGGAAAAGAACTTCTCCATTTTCAGCACCAAGGATCAAGGCAATTACTGCATTTGCTCTATTTGCTCCTGCATACAGTGCTCTCCATTTAGATCCTAGGTAAGAAAGTCCAGTTGTCCAGTCATATACTTCTAATCTAAATAATGTTTGCTGGTCACCATCATTACTTCCTTTGTGTGCATCATCTGCAATCACATCCATCCACCAGTTATCACCGGTAGCTTCCCATCCACCTGAGGCATTAGTTACACCATCTAAAGAGCTGTAAGCAGCAGTCAATAGAAAGTTAACTCCGTCTGGATTCGCCAATGCATCAGGATTTAACGTTCCGATTTCAATCGTTTCGCTAAATTCATCGCTACATGCTAATACACTCATTAGCAGAAGCATTATATAAAATATTCTGTTTTTCATTTTTTAAAATTTAATATTTAAACCTATAGTAAATATTTGTGACAGAGGATAAGTTCTACTATCAATCCCCATGTTTAAGTTCTCTGCCTGACCACCAATAGATCTTGGAAGAATCTCAGGATCAACACCACTGTAAGATGAAATTGTGAACAAGTTGGTACCTTGTAAATAGATTCTAAATCTTTCCATTCCCATTTTATCTGTTGTAGCAGAAGGTAGAGAATATCCTAATTGCAAGTTTTTCAATCTAAAGAAAGACCCATCTTCAACGAAGAAACTGTTTGCATTTACTTCTACACCATTCAAGCTATTGCTCAACGCTGGATAAGTAGCATTTGTATTATCTGGTCTCCAAGAATCGATAACATCAGTAGTTCTGTTTCCGTTAGGGAAGATCGGGAAGTTAAATGCTTTTGTATGATTGTAAATATCGTTTCCTTGCGATCCGTTAAAGAAAGCAGAAAGATCGAAACCTTTAAATCCAGCATTTAAGTTTAAACCGTAAGTGAAATCTGGATGAGGACTACCAATTTTAGTTCTGTCCGCATCGTCAACTACACCGTCTCCATTTACGTCTTCATATTCAAATCTACCAGTATCAGAAAAACCTGTTACCTGACGACCATAGAAGTAAGAAATTGGCTCTCCTTCTTCAGTACGTGTATAGGCTCCAGCCCAACTAGTAAGTGCATTACCATTAATTGGTGTTCCGTTTACCAATGACGTTACCTCATTTCTATAGTGAGATAAGTTAAAGTTGGCACCAAAATATAATCCATTATCCCAAGTGTTGTTATAACCAACTGACCAGTCAATACCTGTATTGTTTACTTCACCTAAATTTACAAATGGTGGTGGAGCTTCAGGACCGGTAGAAGGAATCAAGTTACTATTTCTAGCAAACAAACCATCTGTAACAATCTGATAGAATTCGATTGAAGTTGATAACTTATTACTGAAAAAATCCATTTCGATACCAATGTTACTCGTAACACTTTTTTCCCATCTTAAGTTTTCATTTCCAATTTGGCTAAGTAATGCACCTGTATTAAGAGAATTTCCAAAAACGTAATTTGCGCTATTTTCGTTAAAGCCAAACAAAGTTTTAGTTGGGTTGTTTACAGGAAGATCCTGACTACCTAACTGACCCCATGATCCTTTCAATTTAAAACGATTTATAACTCCTGAATTGTTAAACCAATCTTCGTTACTCATCACCCAACCTGCACTAACAGAAGGGAAAACATCTGATTTGTTGTCACCAGCAAAACGTGAACTCTTGTCATAACGTAATG
>JAAESS010000149.1 GCA_024229195.1 Flavobacteriales bacterium
TTAGAATACATCTATAATTAAAACTGATTTCAAATGAGTAAATTTGCACTTTTCCATCTTCTAAATGAGTAATAAACAGGATTGTATTGAAGTTCTTGGTGCAAGGGTTCATAATTTAAAGAATATTGATGTTAGCATACCGAGAGAAAAACTGGTAGTCATTACCGGTTTGAGCGGCAGTGGAAAATCTTCATTGGCCTTTGATACCATTTATGCGGAAGGCCAAAGAAGGTATATTGAAACTTTTTCTGCCTATGCAAGGCAATTTCTGGGAGGCCTTGAGCGTCCTGATGTTGACAAAATAGAAGGGCTTTCGCCTGTGATCGCCATCGAACAAAAAACGACTAGTAAAAGTCCTAGATCAACAGTTGGAACGATTACTGAAATCTATGACTTTTTAAGGCTGCTCTATGCAAGGGTTGGGGTTGCCTATTCCTACAATACCAACGAAAAAATGGTGAGTTACAGTGATGAAGAGATCCACGAACTCATTATGAATGACTTCAAAGATACCAAGGCGATGATTCTGGCACCTGTCATAAAATCTCGAAAAGGTCATTACAGAGAGTTATTTCAACAAATTTCCAAACAGGGATTTATCAGGGTTCGTGTTGACGGACAAATAAAAGAGATCGAAAGAGGCATGAAACTCGATCGTTACAAAACTCATGATATTGAGATAGTTATTGACAGGCTATTTATCAATGAGCTCTCTGGAAAACGTCTGATGGAAAGTATCAGAACTGCAATGTATCACGGTGATGACACCTTAATGGTTGTCAGTCAGACTGAAGATAATCAAGTGTCACAACCCAGATATTTCAGTCGAAATCTGATGTGTCCCTCGACAGGTATTTCCTATCCAAAGCCAGAACCTAATTCATTTTCTTTTAATTCTCCGAAAGGTGCCTGCGGGCACTGCAATGGTCTTGGAAAGGTTTACGAGATCAATTTAAACAAAATGATTCCCAACCGACAATTGTCGATCAAAAATGGTGGACTTGCTCCTTTAGGTGAGGAAAAAAAATCATGGATATTCAAACAACTCGGACATATAGCCGATAAATTTGGTTTTAGCCTCTCAGATCCGATACATGACATCCCTAAAGATGCGATGAATCTGATCCTAAATGGTGGTAAAGACAAACTTGAAATCAATTCAAAAGAACTAGGGGTTTCCAGAAAATATGATATTGATTTTGAAGGTATCAGCAATTTTATTTTAAACCAATACAATGAGAGTCCTTCAGGCTCTATTAAGAGATGGGCGAAAGGCTTTATGGATGAAGTAAATTGTCCTGTCTGCAAAGGAGGTCGCTTAAAAAAAGAAGCATTATTTTTTAAAGTAAATGATGTATCTATTGCAGAACTTTCTGATATGGACATCGATCATCTTGCGTCCTGGTTTGACAAACTAGAACCAAAATTGACTGAAAAACAACTTTTAATAGGCTCCGAAATTATCAAGGAACTGAGAACCAGAATTCAGTTTTTAATGGACGTGGGACTCAATTATCTTGCGCTGAGCAGAGGCTCAAAAACTCTTTCCGGAGGGGAGGCTCAAAGAATTCGTCTGGCCACGCAAATAGGTTCGCAACTTGTTGGGGTGCTTTACATACTTGATGAACCGAGCATTGGACTGCATCAAAGAGGCAATATAAAATTGATCGAATCACTAGAAAAATTGCGCGATCTGGGAAATTCTGTAATAGTCGTGGAACATGATAAAGACATGATGATTGCATCAGATTATGTGATCGATATTGGACCTGAAGCAGGTAAGCACGGCGGTGAAATTATCAGTATCGGAACGCCTGAAGAATTACTCAAAAGTAAAACCCTTACTGCGGATTATCTCAATGGAACCAGAAGTTTCGAATTGCCTCAAAAAAGAAGAAAAGGTAGCGGAAAAGAGATCATCCTAAAAGGAGCCAAAGGAAATAACCTAAAAAACGTAACCTTGACAGTTCCCTTGGGAAAACTTATCGGTGTTACCGGAGTTTCAGGCAGTGGAAAATCATCTTTGATCAATGAAACACTTTATCCCATACTCAACAAACATATTTATAAAGCAGTTAAAGAACCGCTTCCCTTTTCCTCTATAAAAGGACTTGAACATATTGATAAGGTCATTGATGTAAACCAAACAGCCATTGGCAGAACTCCTAGATCAAATCCGGCAACCTATACCGGAGTTTTTGCTGAGATCCGAAGCCTTTTTGCCAAAACACCAGAAGCCCAGATAAGAGGCTATAAACCGGGAAGGTTTTCATTTAACGTGAAAGAGGGACGTTGTGAAACATGCAGAGGCGGGGGTGTTCGTGTCATTGAAATGAACTTTTTGCCTGATGTTGAAGTCGAATGTGAAACTTGTCAAGGTAAAAGATTCACCCGAGAGACACTTGAGGTTAGATATAAAGGAAAATCTATTTCTGATGTATTGAATATGACCATTGAAGAAGCCGTTAAATTCTTTGAACAAATCCCAAAAATATTTTTAAAATTAAAAACGATTGAAGATGTTGGACTGGGCTATATTACTCTCGGTCAGCAATCCACAACACTTTCAGGAGGAGAAGCACAACGAATTAAGTTAGCAGCGGAATTATCCAAACGCGATACAGGAAATACTTTTTATATCCTTGATGAACCTACTACAGGATTACATTTTGAAGATATCAGCATCCTGATGAAAGTTTTGAACAAGTTGGCAGACAAAGGCAATACTGTCTTGGTCATTGAACATAACCTTGATGTCATTAAATTATGTGATCATATTATAGACATCGGGAAAGAAGGAGGAATGAAGGGAGGAAAAATTCTTTGTACCGGAACACCTGAAGAATTAAGTCTGAACAAACAAAGTTATACTGCAGGATTCTTAAAAAAAGAGCTACATTTATAAGTTTGTAAAAAGAAAACTTGAATAAAAAATTAGACTATGACACCGAGTGAGAATAAAAAAATCAGAGAAAAGTTAAAGCAAAAAACCTGGAACGAAATCAAGACCAATGATTCTTGGGCTATTTTCAAGGTAATGAGTGAATTTGTAGATGGTTATGAAAAGTTGAGCCGTATAGGACCTTGTGTCAGTGTTTTTGGCTCTGCAAGGACTAAACCAGGAGAAGCTTATTACGAATTGGCTGAAAATATTGCTTTTAAATTGACACAAAATGGTTACGGAGTAATTACGGGTGGCGGACCTGGAATCATGGAAGCCGGGAATAAAGGAGCACACAGAGGTGGTGGCGTTTCAGTTGGATTAAACATAGATTTACCTTTTGAACAAAATGACAATCCTTATATAGACCGAGGAAAAAGCCTTGAATTTGATTATTTTTTCGTTCGAAAAGTGATGTTTGTCAAATACGCTCAAGGATTCGTAGCGATGCCGGGTGGTTTTGGAACATTGGATGAACTTTTTGAAGCTATTACTCTGATTCAGACAAAAAAAATTGGTAAATTCCCAATTATACTTGTTGGCACCTCCTTTTGGGCAGGTTTAATCGATTGGATAAAAGACATGATGCTGGAGAAAAATGGCAACGTCAGTAAGGAGGATCTCAATTTATTTGAAATTGTTGACACACCTGAAGAAGTAGTTAATGTTATCAATAATTTCTACAAGAAACATCAGTTGAGCCCGAATTTTTAATCCCTAATCTTATCATCAGATAATTTTTAAAATTTGCTAAGTAAAAAGGTCATATTGGTATTTATGGTGTTGACGTCCTCATATTTTTATGGACAAAACAACCAGATTTCAATGAGGGCTGTTCTAATTGACGATCATAAGATTCAGATCGATCAGGAAATTACCTTTTTCAATACTTCTGAACAGCAATTAGATACTATTTATTTACTGAATTGGGCAAATGGTTATAAAGACAAAACCACCCCATTGGCAAAAAGGCTGGTTGAAGATTACGACAAGAGCCTCTATTTTGCGAATATAAAAGACCGTGGGTACTCCAAAATCAGTTCATTAAAATGCAATGATTTAAGTGTTGAATTTGTTATTCCAGAGACTGCTACAGATATTGTGAGAATTACGCTTCCCTACTCTTTGGCACCCAAGGATAAAGTAAAGCTCCGTATTGCATACGAAGTAAAAATTCCAAAAGATAAGTATACCGGTTATGGTCGAAATGATTTAAATTATAGTTTAAGGTATTGGCATATGACCCCTGCTGTTTTTGATAAAAAATGGCATTTATTCAGTAATTTAAACCTGGATGATTATTATGTACAGCCCACTGATTTTAATATTGAATTCGAGATTCCAATAGGCTATACTTTGCATTCTGACCTTGAACAAGAAGCATTGATCAATGAGGACCATGTATTGTATTCACTATCTGGTAAAAATCGTCTAGATATAGAATTAAATATCCAGCCGATAAATAACTTCTCTGTTTACAATACTGAAGAGACAGAGATCATTACAAATATTAAGAGTAAAAATCTTTCAGAAAATATCAAATCGGATGTTCTGCAGAGACAACTTGACTTTATTGAGAATTTGTTAGGTTCATACCCACATTCCAGAATGCTTGTATCGAACACAGCCTATCAGAAGAGACCCGTTTATGGATTTAATCAACTTCCAAAATCACTTAATCCTTTTTCTGATATTTTTGAGTGGGATATCAAGTTGTTCAAGGCAATAACGGATCGTTATATTGAAAATACAGTATTGACCAATACGCGAGAAGACAACTGGCTCGCTGATGGTATTCAAATCTATCTGTTGATAGAATATGTGAATCAGTATTATCCTGAGGTAAAGGCAATCGGTAATATTTCAAAAAAATGGGGTATTCGAAGATATAATATTTCCAAACTGGATTTCAATGGTAAATATCCCTTTGTTTATCAATTCTCCGCAAGAAAACAACTGGATCAATCTCTAGATACCAGAGCAGATTCTCTTTCTAACTTCAATTTGAAATTGGTGAACAGGTATAAATCCGGTTTGGGCCTAAAGTACCTTGATGCTTACCTGAATAAAGACATCATCAAATCAACCTTGCAGGAATTTTATAAGGACAATGAATTGAAA
>JAAESS010000150.1 GCA_024229195.1 Flavobacteriales bacterium
GAACTCAATTTAAGCGAAGAAGGACAGATTGCTCGAAATATCCTCATAAAAGATTTGAAAGCGTTAAAAGATTATGGGGCTGAACCAATTCTAAATCTGATAAAGTGTTATAATCGAGATGAGGTTTTTCCTTTTTTTCCAACTGATGTATATTCTTTCCATGTAGATCGTTCTCCAATTTCAGTTGATACGTTTTTATGTACATATCATGGCGATCCGAGTGAAATAGTTGCAAACTCTAAAGCCAAACAAAAGATATTAATTCCAGAGATACGTGATAAACTCAGAAAGCTCTATGATGGACCCGAAGATGGCTTTGATTCATTCTTAGAGGAACATTTTTTTGATTTGCATTATCAAGCAGAACCGGGCTCAATTTTCACCAATTTAGGAAATGGCCACCTATGGCGATTAGCAATTGATCATCCTGATAGGCAGGTTTCCCCTTGTGTTCATAGAGCTCCAAAGGAAAAATCTGGAGAGAAACGTTTGATGATTATTTGTTAGTTTAAAGATCAAGCACAAATTATTATATTTGATCTGATGAGAAAAGGATTGATAATAATTGTTGTTTTGATTGGGTTAATGTCTGTTGTCAATGATGGAGAGAGGCCTTGTCCAGCTCCAAAATTTCATCTCGTAAATGATAGCGGTGAGGAAATTGTGGACTTTGACTCTACGCATACAGC
>JAAESS010000151.1 GCA_024229195.1 Flavobacteriales bacterium
AGAGGAATGGAAGGCTTTTCTACTCCTGAAACACATCATAAATGGTCATTACGTGCTTCTGCAACCGGGGAGTTGATCTTTGACAACGTCAAAGTCCCAAAAGAAAATCTTTTACCCAATAAAAGTGGATTGGGAGCGCCTTTGGGCTGTCTGGACTCTGCCAGATATGGCATTGCATGGGGAGCAATTGGAGCAGCAATGGACTGCTATGATACTGCCTTGCGTTACGCTAAAGAAAGAATTCAGTTTGGAAAGCCAATTGCCGGTTTTCAATTGCAACAGAAAAAACTGGCTGAAATGATCACTGAAATTACAAAAGCGCAGTTATTAACTTGGCGATTAGGAGTATTGCGTAACGAAAACAAGGCAACTACAGCCCAAATATCAATGGCCAAAAGAAACAATGTTGATATGGCACTGAATATTGCCCGTGAAGCTCGTCAAATACTCGGAGCCATGGGAATTACCGGGGACTATTCAATTATGAGGCATATGATGAACCTTGAATCAGTTGTTACCTATGAAGGAACCCATGACATTCACCTTTTGATCACAGGAATGGATATTACCGGGATCCCAGCTTTTAAGTAACTTTAGCGCAGTAGCTGATAGATTTTATTGAAACTAATTTGTGACATATGAAAAACTTTGTTTTTTTTCCGATTCTCATACTATCACTTTTGATAACCATGGAATTTATCCCTGATGAAAAAAAGGAAAGTCAAGCTTCTTTAAAATTATATCAGCCTCAGTCTGATATTTCAGAATCACTTCAAGGCGCCTGGTCTAGCTCTGAAATAAACGGTAAAGGTGAAAAAGTTGAAATAACAACAATAGTTATGGATGGATATTTTGCAGAAACCATTTATCATGCTGAATCAGGAGCATTTATTAGAACATTTGGGGGTTCATGGACAGTTGATAAAAATAGATTTTTATTGAAACTTGAATTTTCTTCGGCTGATAGTTCAGCTGTCGGCAAAACAACAGAACAAATATTTGATCTTGAGGGTGACACCATAAAATTCGAAGGAAGTGAAAAGGTTTGGACCAGAATTGATAATGACCAAACGGGAGTATTAAGTGGCGCCTGGCTCATCTCTGGTAGAAAAAGAGATGGTAAAATGGTTCTAAGATCTCCCGGAGACAGGAAAACAATGAAAATTTTGTCAGGTACCCGGTTTCAATGGATTGCCTACAATACAGCCACAGGAAAATTCTCCGGTACGGGAGGAGGTACCTATACCGCTGAAAATGGAACCTATACTGAAACAATAGGCTTTTTCTCGAGGGATAACAGCAGGGTTGGAGCTAAATTGACTTTCCAATATGAAGTAATTGAAAACGAATGGCATCACAGCGGAATGAGCTCTAAAGGCCGTCCAATTTATGAAATCTGGAGTCCAAGAATTATAAGCCAAAAAAATAATAATTAGCGTTTTCTAACTACATGGATCAAAATCCATTCAAAGAACAATCATCCATTCAAAATGCGTTTACAGCAAAAAGGTTAGGTTCATCTTCTCTATTTCTTAAAAACAGCTTTATCAAATCAGCAACTTATGAAGGCATGTTTGATAAAGGGGTTCCCAATAGAAAATTAACCGACCACCATGTTACATTGGCAAAAGGAGGTGTAGGTTTAACAAGCATTTCTTATGGTGCGGTATCTGCAGATGCAAGGACATTTGAAGATCAAATGTATATCAATAAGGATAGTCTCAATGCTTTGAAAAATTTGGTTCGTGAGGTTCATGTGGCAGGCGGAAAAGTTTCAATGCAATTAACACATTGCGGTTATTTTTCAAAAAATAAAAAAGCCAAAAAAATTCTAGCCCCCAGCAAACTATTTAATGCTTATGGCTTTCTATCGGGTTTAGGTTTTTCCAAGGCGATGGATGAAAAAGACTTGAATAAAGTTATTGAAGACTTTGTAAGATCTGCTGTTGCGCTAAAAGCGATTGGGTTTGATGCTCTTGAAATCCACATGGGTCACGGTTACCTCCTCAGCCAATTTTTAAGCCCTCTGACCAATAAAAGAAAAGATGCTTTTGGTGGGAGTATTGACAACAGAAGTCGTTTCCCCTTAGAAGTTGTAAAAAAAGTGATTTCTGCTGTTGGCCCTGAATTTCCCATTCTTGTCAAACTAAATCTTGAAGATGGTTTGAAGGGAGGATTTTCGCTAGAAGATTGTATTGATGTATCAAAAAAACTTGAAAATTTAGGTTGTAGCGCGATTGTTCTAAGTGGAGGTTTTACCAGTAAGTCTCCATTTTATATGATGCGTGGTCAAATCCCTCTAAAAGGAATGATAGAAAACGGTTCCTCGTGGACAGAAAAAATAACGATGTCTTTATTTGGTCCCTTAATTATAAAAAAATATGCTTTTAAGCCAAATTTTTTTCTTCATCAGGCCCTGAAGGTCAGACAAGCCACAAAAATTGATCTGGTTTATATTGGGGGAGTGGATTCAAGAGAGGGAATCCTGGATATTCTGAGTGCGGGCTTCAATTTTGTTGCCCTTGCAAGACCACTGATACACGATCCGGATTTTCTCAATAAAATTAGAGAAGGTCGTATTGAAAAAAGCTTGTGCAACCGATGTAATCAATGTATTGTTGAAATGGATCGAGAAGGTATAAAATGTGTTCTAGACTCGGCCTAATGATTATTATTTTACATTAATTTGTACATTCGTTGACATCAATGTTTTTATAAAATAGCCTTTATTTACCTCCACAAATGGAAATTACTTTCACTCAAGCCAAATTAAGCGAACTAAAAGATGCACTATCTTTTTTTAAACTTGCCAGCCAGTCACTTAGTGAAACAAAGGTGAGTCAATGGAGTTACTGGGTTGATCCGCCTGAAGAAAAAATAAATTGGGTGAAAGAAGGTTTTGACAAT
>JAAESS010000152.1 GCA_024229195.1 Flavobacteriales bacterium
GATGATATCATCGAAATGTTAAGGGAACTTCGCGAACTTAGCGAAATGTCACCAAGTGAGCGTGAAATTTATGGGCTTTTCCACCCAGACGCTCAACTTATTGCAGAATGTAGTAGAGAATCATTGATTTCTTCAAGAGAAGATGTGCTAATGATTTTGAATTGAGAAAATTTGTTCGTATATTCACATGTAATGATTGAGAGATGAACGTTTTATATTTACACGGCTTAGAAAGCAAACCCACAGGTCCCAAAATGGAGCATTTAAAGGATCGATTCACAAATTATTATGCTCCTGAGATTGATTATGAAGATCCAGATGCTTACGAAGAGATCCTTGATTTGTGTATTGCTGAGGAATTTGACATGATTATTGGTTCTTCAATGGGTGGTTATTTTGCTCACGCAATAGGAACCACATTGGGCACACCAGTTATTATGTTTAATCCGGCTTTGCATTCTCGCTCATTTAACCCTTATGGTGTTGTTTGCGGTGAAAAACCCATTGACGGCGTTTGTGTGTTGGGTATGGATGATGACGTTATTGACCCTATAACAACGTATAACATGCTGAAAAACGACGAGAAATTGGCAATTTTTCCAATTCAAGGTGCTGGTCACCGCACTTCATTTGCTAATTTTGTTGATGTAATTGAAAAAGTAGTGCCTGTTGAAGTTGAGTAATATTTATCGGCATGATTAAGCTGATAGATTTACTTTTAGAGGAATTTCCTAAGGGAAAATATATTCCTTTAGGTAATAAAGAAAAAGAACAGGCTAAAAAAGATTTATTTGATTTAATTCAAACTGCGTATGCCCCTATAGGAGGACATGTAAAGTTTAAGTCCCCTGATGATATTTTTGATCCTGAGCTCGAATACTGGAGAGCAGCTGATGTAGACGATGATCCTGAATTGGACGTCGTCTATTTTGGTAAAAAAACACCATTTGGTGTTAAACACACTGGTATTGGACACGATGGTGAAAAAGCCAATATTAAAAATCTATTAATTAGAAAATCTAAAGAATTATCTAGTCCTGGCAATTATATTGAGGTAAGTGGTGATGCTTATAGAGTATTCATTGAGAAAGGAGGGGTACCTGTAATTAATGATGAGGAAAAGGTAAGAGCCATTTTAGGTCCTAAAAAAGAATTAGAATGGCACGGAGAACACCCAACAGGTAAATACCCAGGCAACGGGTGGTACACTCGTACCATTGGTGGTAAAAAATTAACAAAAACTATGGCAGGAAACGTTTAATCCGCATATTTATCAATAAACAACATTTTAAAAATGAAAGAATTAAATAACTTTAGACAATTTATCAACGAAGGTAAAGAAAATGTTAATGATACTATGGGTCAATTAGATCCATCAGTCCAAAAGAAGTATGATTATGAAGGGTTGGATGGTGTTGAATTAAATGAAAATGATGCAGCACTTGATGAAATCATCAACGAAGCTAAACCTAACCTCAAGAAAGCATTACCTACTATTGCAGCACGTAACGTTGAAAGAAACAACAATATCAACTTTGATATCGAATCAATGATGGATATGGTAGGAGAAGCAGGTAAAGGTGAAAACAGCGAAGAAGCTAAAATTTTATTTAAAGCTTCAAATGCTTCCGACGAGTTAGAACAGGCTCTTACAGACTTACAAATGTACTTCGAAGATGATTTGGGTGAAGGTAAAGAAGAAGAATAAATTTAAAAAATGTGTGTGGGAGTACTGGGTAAAACCTTGGCATTGCCCCCTTTAAAAATATAAAAATGAAAGAATTTAACTTAGCAAAGTGGAGGCAGTTTATAATTGAAGAAGCAGCAGTTGCTGATGGCAACTTTGGCAACGATATGGAAGATCGTTATGCCTACATCAGACCTTTAATGGCTGATCTCCCGGATAATGCCCGCACTGAAACCTTACTTGACTTCATGAGAGATGGGTTAAGAGAAGATAATAAAGAATTGTTTGATTATGGGTTTGTAGAAACCATGAAGATGTTGGGCTTAGAAGACCAGTTAATGGATGATCCAGCAATGGACGATGAGCCAATCACTCCTCCTGATCCTGAAGATATGCCTGGTGCTGATGTTTCTCCTTTTATTACTGATAAAGAATTACAAGCTAGAGCTAATGTTTTTGTTAGAGAAGGTGAAGATTCACTCATCAACCCCGAAGCAGAAGAAATTGATGCTGAGGACTTAGACGCTTCAGCTGACTACTTTGATAGCTTAGCAGAAAATGATGATATCTTAGATGAAATGATTGGTGAGTTAGAAGGTGAAGTACAAACCGAATCATTAGAAGGTCACTTGCTAAATTTCCAAATTCAAGCTCAAAAAATAGCTAAAGAAACTGGTGCTAAAAAACCTAAATTAGTACCTGGTAAATTTGATAGTTACACTATGGTTTTTCCTTATGATCAAGCTCCTGGTGGAGCAATGTCTAGTGTAGGAGGTGTTGAAACTATGTCTGCTCAAGAAGAAGCAGCTGCAGAAAATAGAGCTAGTAATGCTGCTAAAGCTTTTGTTGAATTTTTAAGAGCAGAGGGATCACCTGTTGAC
>JAAESS010000153.1 GCA_024229195.1 Flavobacteriales bacterium
ACCAAAGTTCTACTGAAAGACTGCTACGAGACAGGCTCGTTAAACCTGATATTTTATCGCGATCCGGATAGTGTTCTCTAACCACTGAAAAAAATAGAATAGGACATGATTGGAATCGGCATTAACAACAATTCTTTGATAGTATTTGTTGGTCGTGAACTTTCCTCTGTACGTGGGATTGACCCGGAAGGTACCAGATTCGTCCTCTGTGCCTATCTAGAAAAATCTTGACGCGAGGCAAGATTTTAAACCAGCGGCTAGGAACGTTGTTATATCCCTCCCTTCGGCTATCATGAAAGATACCTCCACGCGGTGATAGCTGGACAACATTTCCTGAAAAGGAAATGGCTGAATCTTTCAAAAAATCTATCAATGTGATACCCTTCGTGATTCCTTTAAAAAAATCTATCAATGTGAAACCTCGTGATTCCTTTAAAAAAATCTATGTGAAACCTCGTGATTCCTTTTAAAATCTCCTTTTAAAAAAAACAATGATGTTTCAAGTTGAGATTGATACTGTTTTTACATTGGGGTATGTCGGGACGATGAGCATTTAACCACATCAGACTCAATCTTGCAGGAAGAGATCTCACCAACTACATGGAAGAGATCTCACCAACTACATGATGGAGATATTGACCGAAAGAGGTTACTGATTCACCACCACTGCTGAGAGAGAAATCGTCAGAGATATCAAAGAGAAACTTTCATATGTTGCTCTTGACTTTGAAGAAGAAATGGATTGGTGGATCTATCCTTGCTTCCCTTTCTACTTTCCAACAAATGTGGATCTCAAAAGAAGAATACAACGAACCTGGAAATGTTCTTTTTTTCTGATAATTATTATTATCAATAAAAGATATGTGATAATAAAATAGGGTGTAGAAAATAGAAGTTAAGAATTTTTGTTATATTCTTTATTTCC
>JAAESS010000154.1 GCA_024229195.1 Flavobacteriales bacterium
AGGTGATTACTCAGGCAAATAAGGAAGCTATTGCCATAAAGAAAAAAGAAGAGGCCAAAAAAAGAGAAGAGGCAGAAGCAAAAGCCGAATCTGAAAGAAAGGCTGAGGCAAAAAGAAAAGCTGAAGCCGAACGAAAGGCTGAAATTGAGCGTAAAAAAGTCGCCGAAGCAAAAAGAGTTGCTAAGCAAAAAGCAGCTCAAGAAGCCAAAAGAAAGAGTCTGGATGCTTTAATGGGTGGTTATAGCGAAGACAATGGTAAAGCAGATGGAGGAGAAGGAGATGATGATAAAGCAGGAGATAAAGGGAAGCTTACAGGAGATCCAAATGCGAGTGGATATTATGGCATTGGCGGTGATGGAAGTGGTGGAAATTACAGATTGAGTAATAGAAGCGCACTAAATAAGCCTAAACCTGATTATCCTTGTAACGAAGAAGGAAAAGTTGTTGTTAAAATTACAGTAGATCAATCTGGAAAAGTAATTGCTGCTGAGCCCGGCGCAAAAGGAACTACAAATACTGCATCGTGTTTATTAACCGAAGCAAAGGAGGCCGCACTTAAAACTAAATTTAATCAAGATAGTAAGGCGCCAACCAAACAAATCGGTGCAATCATCTATAATTTCTCTTTATCTGAATAATTTTGAATTACCAGGAAACTTTAGACTGGATGTTTTCCAGACTGCCCATGTATCAAAGACAGGGAAGCGTAGCTTTTAAAAAGGACCTGACCAATATCAAAGCCTTTTGCAATGTTCTTGAAGAACCTCAGAATGATTATCCAAGCATTCATGTGGCCGGTACAAATGGTAAAGGATCGACAAGTCATATGATTGCCTCTGTATTGCAAGCAGCAGGTTATAAAGTAGGACTTTACACCTCACCGCACCTAAAAGATTTCAGGGAAAGGATCCGAGTCAACGGTCATCCCATAGAGAAAGCAGCAGTTATTGAATTTATTGAAAGACATCGATCTTTTTTGGAAGAACAGCAATTGTCATTTTTCGAATTGACAGTAGGCATGGCTTTCGATTATTTTTCCAAACAAAAAGTTGACATTGCTGTTATTGAAGTCGGACTTGGAGGAAGGTTAGACTCTACCAATATTCTCGATCCACTGGTTTCAGTCATCACAAATATAGGGCTGGACCACACCCAGTTTTTAGGCGAAACACTCAAAGAAATTGCCTTTGAAAAAGGAGGGATCATTAAAAAAGAAACACCTCTAGTCATTGGTGAATACCAAGATGAGGTTATTGAGGTATTTGAAAACCTTGCAAGTGCACATGATGCCCCTGTATATATCGCAGAGCATAGGGTGAAAGAGTCATATAGCACAGATTTGTTAGGTACATACCAACAGAAAAATATAAATACAGCTGTTCAATCTCTTCAACTTCTCAGTCAAATGGATTTTGAAATCAGTGACCATCAAATAAGGGATGGTTTAAAAAATATAATTCGCAATACTGGTCTTAAAGGAAGATGGCAAATATTGGGTGAGCATCCAAAAATAATCTGTGATACCGCGCATAACAGAGAAGGTTTAATTTTAGTCATGTCACAACTTACAAAGGAGATATTTGAAAACTTACACTTGGTTTTAGGTGTTGTGAATGATAAGGATTTGGAAAATATACTTGAATTGATGCCCAAAGAGGCCAAATATTATTTTTGCAAACCGGATATTCCTCGAGGCTTGTCGGCTGAATTACTCAAGATAGAAGCTTCAAAGCAAGGTCTTTTGGGAGAGGTTTTTGATTCAGTAGCTCTTGCCTATCAAAATGCTTTGAAAAATGCCACAGCAAATGACCTTATTTTTATTGGAGGGAGTACCTTTGTAGTGGCAGAATTAGACTTATAGTTTTTTCACTAAAATAGTTTAAATTTGTTATTCAATTCAGTTAACCTTATCATGAATATGAAACGACTTTCTCATTTATTTTTAGTTTTTTTGCTATTGAACTCGAGTACTATGCTCGGACAGGAGTCTAACGAAGAAAGCAGTTCTCAATATGTAACAGTGACCACCTTGCAAGGTGTCAAAGGTTTTAATTTTGAGGAGTGGAAAGAGGTGGAACAGGAATATTTTGAAAAAGTAACGAGTAAAATCGATCTAATCATTAGCCATGAGGTATTGATGAGTTATTTTGCACCCCAATTCGCAGAGATCAAGGTGATCAATGTGATCAATTCATGGGAGGATATTATGACCATCAATGAGATGAGAGTGACTTTAATTGAGGAGGCATGGCCGGATGAAGAGGAGAGAAAGGCCTTTTTTGAAAAACAAAATAGTTTTTACAAGAGTAAACACGCTGATGAAATATTTTTAACCTCAGATTTTTCAAAAAAATTCATTCCTGAGTCTGGACAAAATGTGCCTTTAACATTTATGGTCAAGACCAATATTCTTGCCGACACTGAGGATGATGATTCATATGATAATTACAAACGCTACATAGAGGAGGTAATTCAAAAAAATGATAAAATTTTGGGCTATTATCCATTCAGTCATTTTTGGGGAGACGATAGTAGAGAGTTTATTGAAATGTTGGTCTTTGATTCATTTACGGATGTGGAACTGTCTCAGTATGAGAGTAATGCTTTAATAGCAAAAATAATCCCTGAAGAAGAAGATAGAAGGCAGTTTTTGACTTCACTTTTTAGTGCCATTGAAAGCCAGGAAACGATGTTTTACAGAAACATTCCTTCCTTATCGAAATAGTCCGTTTTGTTCTTATTTAAAAGCTATAAATTTTAATTAAAATAGTTTGCCAGTATAAAAAACTAAATTATATTTGCATCCGCTTAGGGCAATTAGCTCAGTTGGTTCAGAGCACCTCGTTTACACCGAGGGGGTCGGGGGTTCGAATCCCTCATTGCCCACAGAATAAGGGTTATTAGCTCA
>JAAESS010000155.1 GCA_024229195.1 Flavobacteriales bacterium
GTAGAAGTAACTTTAAGTGGTTGGGTGCAAAAAACAAGAGATCTTGGGGGTATGACTTTTGTTGATTTGAGAGATAGATATGGACTCACTCAATTAGCTTTTAATATGGATGTAAATGCCGAATTATGCACTAAGGCCAGAAAATTAGGGCGTGAATTTGTAATACAAATTGAAGGGAGCGTAATTGAAAGAGCATCAAAAAACAAGAATATTCCTACCGGTGAGATTGAGATTGAAGTTACAGTATTAACTATTTTAAATGCCTCCAAAACCCCTCCTTTTACTATTGAGGATAAAACTGATGGTGGTGATGAACTGAGAATGAAATATCGTTATCTCGATATTAGAAGAAATCCGGTAAAAGAAAACCTTTTACTTAGAGCAAAAGTCTCTACTGAAACGAGAAAATATTTAGATGCTCAAGGATTCTGTGAGGTAGAGACTCCTTATTTGATTAAATCAACCCCTGAGGGGGCAAGGGATTTTATAGTGCCAAGCAGAATGAATGAGGGACAGTTTTACGCATTACCTCAATCACCACAAACTTTTAAGCAATTGTTAATGGTTGCTGGTATGGACAAATATTATCAGATTGTAAAATGTTTTAGAGATGAGGATTTAAGAGCCGATAGACAGCCAGAATTCACGCAAATTGACTGTGAAATGTCATTTGTGGAGCAAGAGGATATCCTAAAAATGTTTGAGGGGCTTACTCACCACTTACTTAAAGAAGTAAAGGGAGTTGAATTAAACGAATTCCCAAGAATGACTTATGATGAGGCTATGAAAATCTATGGTTCTGATAAGCCAGACATTAGATTCGGCATGCAATTTATAGAGATGAATGATCTATGTAAAGGGAGTGATTTTGGAGTATTTGATAATGCTGATCTAGTAGTTGCAATAAATGCTCAAGGATGTGCTAATTATACTCGAAAGCAATTGGACAAACTCGTAAATTTTGTAAAAACTCCACAAGTTGGGGCAACAGGACTTATCTATTGTAAATATAATGAAGACGGAACAAGTAAATCTACTGTTGATAAATTCTTTGATGAAAATTCTAGAAAAGTATGGGCAGAAAAAGCGGGATGTGAAAAAGGAGATTTGCTTTTAATAATGGCTGGCGAAACTGATAAAACAAGAAAAGCACTTTCAGCTTTACGATTGCACTTAGCTGAAGAATTAGGGCTTAGAAATCCAGATGAATTTGCTCCACTTTGGGTTTTAGATTTTCCTCTATTAGAATGGGATGAAGACACTGAAAGATACCATGCAATGCACCATCCATTTACATCTCCAAAACCTGAAGATATTGAAAAACTAGATACTAACCCTGCAGCAGTGCGTGCCAATGCTTATGATTTAGTGCTTAACGGAAATGAAATAGGTGGAGGAAGTATCAGAATTCATGATAAAGATTTACAAAAACTTATGTTTCAACATCTTGGATTTACGGATGAGCAAGCAAAAGAACAGTTCGGATTTTTGATGGATGCTTTTGAATATGGAGCTCCACCACACGGA
>JAAESS010000156.1 GCA_024229195.1 Flavobacteriales bacterium
TCCTTTTAGATATTGGCCAGGTTCATCTTGAAGAAGATGAAAAGTCAAAATATTTAAAGGAGAAGAATGAACAATACCTGCAATATATTGCTAAAATGGACCATACTGAGATTCTCCCGGGTATCGATGATGTTTTACATTATCTCAAGCATAACAAGGTCCCTTTTTCTCTTGGATCTGCAAGTAAAAATGCCAGACTTATTCTTGAAACTCTTGATCTGATGGATCTTTTTGATGCGATTGTAGATGGTAATGATGTCAGTACTGCAAAACCTGATCCAGAAGTATTTCTGATCGCAGCTGAAAAACTTGGTGTGAAGCCAGAAGATTGTGTTGTTATTGAAGATGCTCAAGCAGGTATTGAAGCTGCAAATAAAGCAGAGATGACCAGTGTCGGAATTGGAGATGCGCATATTTTACAGAAAGCAAATTATATATTAAAGAATACAAGTGAATTAACGATCGATTTCGTTCAGGAATTGCTCGCTTAAATTAAAAAACTATGAATTTAAATTATATTAAAGCCCACGAATGGAAAATTGTTGAGGAAGGGTTTAACAAAGAGCATATTACAGCATCTGAAAGTATTTTCAGTATTGGAAATGGTGCTATGGGACAGCGAGCCAACTTTGAAGAATATTATAGTGGTGACACTTTTCAGGGAAGCTATATCGGAGGTATTTACTACCCTGATAAAACCAGAGTCGGTTGGTGGAAAAACGGCTATCCAGAATATTTTGCTAAAGTGCTGAATGCCCCAAACTGGATTGGAATTGGCGTGAATATCAATGGTAAAACACTGGATTTGAATACATGTAAAGTGATTGATTTTTCTCGCGAACTGGACATGAGAAATGGTGTATTAACCCGTTCTTTTATTGCTGAATTTGAGGATGGCGATATCGTTAAAGTACAAGCCTCCAGATTTTTAAGCAGGGACATCCAAGAAGTGGGTGCGATAAAATACAGTATCTCACCTATTAATTTTGAGGGTGAAATAGAGTTCAATCCCTATATTGATGCCGGCATTATCAATGAGGACAGTAATTACGATGAATTTTTCTGGGAAATTTTGGATCAGAAACAAACCGGAGATGAAGCTTATATCGTTTCAAAAACCTTGAAAACAGGATTTCATGTTTGTACAGGAATGAAGGTTGAGCTCGTACTTAATGATTATAATATCGATATTGAAAAGAAAGTAAGCTCAACGGATAAAAGCATCAGCTATTCTTATGCTACAAAAGTAAACAGTGGTGACACTTTTACGATCATTAAGTATGGAGGGTATACACAAGGGATGAATCATCCGGATGCTGAACTTCAAAACTTTTCCAAACAACAGTTGAACAAGGCAGCTGACCTTGGCTATGAAGTACTCTTAGAGAAGCAGCAAAATGCCTGGAATCAGATCTGGGATACTGCAGATATTGTTATCTCAGGTGATATTAAGGCCCAACAAGCTATTAGATTCAATATTTTTCAATTGAATCAGACCTATAGCGGGGAAGATTCAAGATTAAATATTGGCCCGAAAGGATTCACAGGTGAGAAATATGGTGGAAGTACCTATTGGGATACAGAAGCTTATTGCATTCCTTTTTATATGAGTACCAAAGATAAAAATATAGCTAAAAACTTGTTGATCTATAGATATAATCAATTAGATAAAGCTATTGAAAATGCTGAAAAACTTGGTTTTAAAAATGGTGCAGCATTATATCCGATGGTGACCATGAACGGGGAAGAATGTCATAATGAATGGGAGATTACATTTGAAGAAATTCATAGAAACGGAGCCATGGTTTATGCCATTTATAATTATGTGCATTATACAGGTGATTTTGACTATGTTGTGTCACATGGAATGGAGGTAATCATAGCCATTGCCAGATTTTGGAGCCAGCGAGCTACTTTTTCAGCCGATAAAGAACAATTTGTAATTCTTGGCGTTACCGGACCAAATGAATATGAAAATAATGTAAACAACAACTGGTATACAAACTATTTGGCAAAATGGTGTATCGAATATGCACTTGAAAACCTTGATATCCTAAAAGATGATTATCCTGAAGAATATTTGCGAATGGCTGGCAAAGTAAATTTAGATGAAACCGAAATGGTAACATGGGCAAAAGTATCCGATCAAATGTACTTTCCTTACAGTAAAAAGTATGATGTCTTTCTTCAACAAGATGGCTTCCTCGATAAGGAATTGATTCCCGTGGATCAGTTAGAAAAATCAGAGAGACCTATCAATCAAAAATGGTCATGGGACAGGATTTTAAGGTCTCCATATATCAAGCAAGCAGATGTTTTACAAGGATTTTATTTCTTCGAAAATCTCTTTGATCAGGAATCAATTCAAAAACACTTTGATTTTTATGAACCATTAACTGTACATGAATCATCTCTTTCACCATGTGTCCATTCTATTTTAGCAGCCAAAATCAACAGAATTGATAAGGCTTATGAAATGTATTTGAGAACCTCCAGACTGGATCTGGATGATTATAACCACGAAGTTCATGAAGGGCTCCATATCACAAGTATGGCGGGAACATGGCTTTCTATAGTACAGGGGTTTGGCGGTATGAGAAATTTTAATGATCAGTTGTCATTTGATCCTAAAATTCCAAAAAACTGGAAATCCTACTCATTCAAAATCAAATATAGAGATCATGTCATCAAAGTTTTCAAAAATCATGATGGCTGTAAATTTTATAATGAATCTGATACTCCGTTAAACATAACAGTATCCGGAAAAGAAGTGACGATATTTAATAAAGACCTGGTCATACTTTAATTTAAATCTACTGTTTATGAAAAATTTATGTTTGGCTTTGATGATGCTCCTGGGTATTACAGTTACTGCCCAAATTGATCGGATAGAACCTCCTAACTGGTGGGTTGGTTTTAAAGAAACAAAGCTGCAACTTTTGATCAAAGGAAATGATATTTCAGCTTTTTCACCTGTCATTGAATATGATGGCATAAGTATTGAAAAAGTCCATAAGGCTAAAAGCCCTAATTATCTTTTTATCGATCTTAAAATCAATTCAGATACCAAACCCGGAAGTTTCAATATTGTTTTTGACGCCAAGGGAAAAAAGAAGATCAAATATCAATATGAACTAAAATCAAGGGTTAAATCGGGTGATGAATTTCAAGGGTTCAATAGCTCTGATGTCATTTACCTGATCACACCTGACCGATTTTCGAATTCAAATCCAGACAATGATATTGTGACAGGCTTAAAAGAAACGACAATAAATCGCGAGGATGATTATGCCAGACATGGTGGTGACATACAAGGGATCACTGAGCATCTTGATTATATCTCAGAGATGGGTTTCACGGCAATTTGGTCTTGCCCGTTGCTCATAAATGATATGGACGCTTATTCTTATCATGGATATGCGATCACTGATCTTTATCAAATTGATCCGAGGTTTGGAACTATGCAAGACTATGTTGAACTTTCCACAACAGCAAATCAAAAAGGAGTAAAACTGATCATGGATCAGGTAGCTAATCACTGTGGCAGCGAACATTGGTGGATGAAGGACCTCCCTTTTAGCGATTGGATCAATTATCAAGCGAATTACGAAGCGGGTAAAAAGACGATCTATTCTAATCATCGCAGAACAACCAACCAAGATATTTACGCTGCTAAAATTGATGCTGTTGGCATGACTGATGGATGGTTTGTTGATTCTATGCCAGATTTGAATCAAAATAATCCTTTTATGGCGACCTATCTGATTCAAAATAGCATCTGGTGGATCGAAACGGCTCAATTAGGTGGTATAAGACAAGATACTTATCCTTATCCGGATAAAATATTTATGTCAAACTGGGCAGGTGCCATCATGAATGAATACCCCAATTTTAGTATCGTTGGTGAAGAGTGGAGTTATAATCCATTACTTGTTGGCTATTGGCAACAAGGTGCGAAGAACCATGATGGATATGAATCCAACTTAAAATCGACAATGGATTTTCCAATGCAAAGAAAAATTGTCGAAGCGTTAAAAGAGGAAGAAAAATGGGACACTGGCCTTGTTAAAATTTACGAAGGACTTGCCAATGATTTTCATTATCCCAGCCCAAAGGATATCATGATCTTTCCGGACAACCATGATATGGACCGTATTTATACACAGTTTAATAAAGATCCTTTACTTACAAAGATGGCCATGGCCTACTTTTTGACTCTTCCCAGAATTCCACAGCTTTATTATGGCACTGAAATTCTAATGCAAAATTCGGCCAAACCAGGAGATCATGGTTTGATAAGAACAGATTTTCCGGGTGGTTGGAAAGAAGATAAAATGAGTGCTTTTACAGGAGAGGGATTAACTGAAGAACAACTCAATATGCAAGGTTATTTGAAAACCCTTTTACAGTTCAGAAAACAAAATAAGGCCATACACGACGGAAAAACCATTCATTTTTCACCTAAAGACGGAGTCTATGTTATGTTCAGAAAATTAGATGAGGAGGTTGTTGTTTTGATCCTTAATAAGAATAATGGACCCTATGAGCTGGATCTTCAAAGATTTAAAGAAATGACTTTGGAAGACAGAGAACTCACTAATATTTTTACAAGTGAAACCCTCGTTTGGAAAAACAGTATTAAACTCCAGAAAAAAGGTGCACTGATTTTGACGACCCAAAAATAAATATGACCATGTATAAAAATGTAATACTTTCCGGAGCTACCATCCTTATGATGTTTTTAAGTTGCAAACAAAGTAGCCATGAAAAGCCACCGGAGTCAGCTTCTGCGACTCAGGAAATACCCTTTCTATGGGAAAATGCCAATCTTTATTTTTTATTGACTGACAGATTTAATAATGCAGATCAGACCAATGATATCAATTTTGATCGAACCAAAGAAACAGCTCCCATGCGAGGATTTCAAGGAGGTGATATCAAAGGGATTACAGAAAAAATTAAAGATGGCTATTTTAGCGATCTTGGAATCAATGCAATCTGGTTCACACCTGTGGTGGAACAGATTCATGGAGGAACTGATGAAGGGACAGGTTTTACATATGGCTTTCACGGTTACTGGACCAAAGACTGGACGGCATTAGATCCAAATTTTGGAACTATGGAAGATCTGGCAGAATTGGTCTCTGTTGCCCATCAAAACAATATCAGAATCTTAATGGATGCTGTGATCAACCATACGGGTCCGGTGACAGCGCAAGACAAAGTCTGGCCCAAGGATTGGGTGCGAACCAGTCCTAAGTGTGAATTTAATTCTTATGAAACCGCTGTTCCATGTGCCTTGGTGGAAAATCTTCCTGATATATTGACCGAATCGAATGAGAATGTGGAACTTCCGAAAGAACTTACAGACAAATGGAAAGACGAAGGGCGTTATGAAAAGGAAATGGCAGAACTCGATGACTTTTTTGAGCGAACAGGTTATCCAAGAGCTCCAAGATTTTATATCATCAAATGGTTATCTGATTTTGTTAGAGATTATGGTATTGACGGCTTTAGAGCTGATACTGTAAGACATATAGAAGAGGAAGTCTGGTCTGAATTTAAACAAGAATGTGACCTTGCTTTTAATGATTGGAAACAACAAAATTCGGAGCTGGTTTTAGACGATAATGATTTTTATATGGTCGGTGAAGTGTATGGTTATGAAATCATTTCTTCCGGAAAAAGTTTTGATTTTGGGGATGTAAAAGTCAACTATTATGATCATGGCTTTGACAGTATGATCAATTTTGAATTCAAGAAAAGTGCTGAGTCAGACTATGAGTCTTTATTTTCAACTTATAGTAAAGTCTTGAATAATGAGACATCAGGATTTCAGGTCTTGAATTACCTGACATCTCATGATGATGGTAGCCCTTTTGACAAGGAGCGAAATAAGCCTTATGAAACTGCATCCAAATTATTATTGTCTTCAGGTTCGGCTCAGATCTATTATGGAGATGAATCTGCAAGAGGCCTAATCATTGATGGAACACAGGGTGATGCTACCTTGCGGTCTTTTATGAATTGGGAAGAAATAAAAACCAACCCGGAGACTCAGGCTATTTTAAGTCATTGGCAAAAACTAGGGGTTTTTAGAAGAAATCATCCATCCATTGGTGCAGGTAAGCATTTAGTGATCAGCAAATCTCCCTATGTATTTCAAAGAACCTATAGCAAAAATAATTTTAATGATGCTGTTGTTATTGGATTGGAACTTGACACAGGAATCAAATCGATTTCGGTGGGTACTCTTTTTGAAGATGGGACAAAGCTTAGAGACGCATACTCTGATACCTTAACTACAGTAAAAAATGGTATGGTAGATCTTGATACACCTTTTACAACTGTTTTGTTGGAAAATCAAATGCCCTAATTTTTTTCGTATGAAAAAAATTACCATCACTTTAATATTCGCATTATTCGGCTTATTTTTCAGCTGTGAAAAAGAACAAGTTCCAAAAACATCTGAAATGAAAGGTAAAGAACATAAAAAAGTGATCTATCAGGTATTTACGCGCCTGTTTGGAAATGACAATAGGACCAATAAGCCATGGGGAACAGTCGATGAAAATGGGATTGGCAAGTTTAATGATTTTACGGATAAAGCGCTATCAGAAATTCGAGATTTGGGGGTAACACATGTTTGGTATACAGGCGTATTGCACCATGCCATGATAGCAGATTATACAAAATACGGGATTTCTAATGATGACCCTGATGTTGTCAAAGGAAGAGCTGGTTCTCCGTATGCGGTGAAAGATTATTATAGTGTAGACCCTGATCTTGCAGTGGATCCTTCAAAAAGAATGGAAGAATTTCAAGCTTTGATTGAAAGAACCCATCAGCAGGAGATGAAGGTCATTATTGATATTGTCCCTAATCATATTGCACGTAAATATGAAGGGCTCAACAATCCGGAAGGTGTTGTTGATTTTGGTGCAAACGACAATAACAGTGTAGAATATCACCGAGACAACAATTTTTATTATATCATTGGTGAATCGTTTCGCATCCCAAATTGGAAGAATAATTATGAGCCTTTAGGAGGAGAGAAACATGAAATGGCTGATGGTAAATTCACTGAAATTCCTGCAAAATGGACCGGAAACGGATCAAGATTATCTCAGCCTGATCAGAATGATTGGTATGAAACTGTTAAAATCAATTATGGGCTAAGGCCTGATGGAACTAAAGATTTTGATTCACTGCCTGACGGATTTGAAAAAATGGATCACAAGGCACATTTTGAATTCTGGCAAGACAAAACGGTACCGGATTCCTGGATTAAATTTAGAGATATTGCTCTGTATTGGTTGGAAAAAGGTGTAGACGGGCTTCGATATGATATGGCAGAAATGGTTCCTGTCGAATTCTGGAGCTATCTGAACTCTTCTATAAAAATACAATATCCTGATGCTTTACTGCTTGCTGAA
>JAAESS010000157.1 GCA_024229195.1 Flavobacteriales bacterium
AAAACATGCTGAATACTAAATCTAAAATGTTATTTATCACCGTTGGAATGGGTGGAGGTACAGGAACGGGAGCTGCTTCTGTTATTGCCAAGATCGCTCAGGATCTTGATATTTTAACAGTAGGAATCGTGACCATTCCTTTTTCTTTTGAAGGAAAAATGAGAAATGAACAAGCGCAGTTAGGAATTGAAAAGTTGAGAGCTCATGTTGATTCATTGGTTGTAATCAACAACAATAAATTAAGAGAAGTATACGGTAATTTAGGGTTTAAAGCCGGATTCTCTAAAGCTGATGAAGTATTGTCAACTGCTGCAACAGGAATAGCAGAGGTCATTACACATCATTACACACAAAATATTGATTTACGTGATGCTAAAACTGTATTGTCAAACAGTGGAACAGCTATTATGGGATCTGCCCAATCATCTGGCTCTAATCGTGCACAAAACGCGATCACAAAAGCATTGGACTCTCCACTATTAAATGACAATAAAATCGAGGGTTCTAAAAATGTACTTCTATTGATCGTATCTGGTACTTCTGAAGTTACTATCGATGAGATTGGAGAGATCAACGATTATATTCAATCAGAAGCAAAAACCAATGTAGATATTATCATGGGGGTTGGTGAAGATGATGAACTGGGTGATGCCATTGCAGTTACGATCATAGCGACTGGATTTAATCCGGAACAGCAAAGCGAAATCTCAAAAATTGAATCGAAAAAGATCGTTCACAAATTGGTGGAAGAACGACAATTGAAGGCTAGGCCTAAAACGGAACCTGTTGCTCCTGTAGCAAAAGTGACGAGACATATTTTACATGAGGAAGATTTTAGTGAAGAGGTAAAAGCCGTTAATCCGACTACACCTGAAGTTACTCCAATTGTTGAGCCTTTGGATCAAGTGGTCACTTATGAAGAAGTGAAGGCCCCTGAACCTGTTGCAGAAGAAGAAATCAATGAAATTCCGGTACAATTTGAACATGTTTCTGCACCTGTTGTCGAACAAGATTTTGAAATCACCAATATCACACCAAAGGAGGAGTTAGTTGAAACAACCGATACAGATAAGGAAGATCAATTTTCATTCACCTTTGATCTGCCAATACAAAAAGTAAAGAAAGAAGAAGTTGTAGAAGTGAAGACACTTGAAAATTTTAATATCAATGATATTGAGATAGTTGGACTTGAAGAGATCAAGCCAGAGCCTTTTGTAAGGCCAGTAAACGAAGATGCAATTCGTCATTCTTTGGAAGACGAGTTTTCGGATGAGATCAAGTCCTTAAAAAGTATCTCAGACTCAGAAAAAGAAGAAGAGGAGGAAATGCATTTTGAGTTAAAAATCCAAAAAGAAGATGTAACTGGAAATGATGTGCAGGAGGCCATTGAAGATAAGGATGTTTCTCCAATGAATCTTACGATTGCAGAGTTGCGCAACAGAGCTGAGATCAGAAGAAAGAAAATGAAAGATTTCAATTATAAATTTATCAATAAGCTGAATCATAATATTGATGATATAGAAAGTGAACCAGCTTACAAAAGAATGGGTGTTGATCTTGATGATGTGCCTAGTTCTTCGGAAACAGACAAAAATAAGTCAAGAATGACCTTAGGGACTGATGACAATGACGAGATACAACTGAGGTCGAATAATTCTTTTTTACACGATAATGTTGATTAGTTTTTAGTTTTAGTTAGTGGGAAAGTCCGGAGTAAGATCTTATTTTACTCCGGATTTTTATTTTTGTATAAATTTTTTATCACCTGTTTTCTCTTCACCTATTTTTTCTTCTCTTCTCTTCTCCTATTTTCTCATCACCTCTCTACCCATTACCTCGGAAGTGAGGTCATGAGAACCAAATCCCTCAATTACCTATGCCTCGCTGATTATCCTTTCGGATTTATTTGTTATAAATAAAAAAAGGTGACCATATGGCCACCTTTTTCATTTTGATTTAGACTGCTAATTAGTCTTCCAAGCTTACCACTTCTTCTTCTGCCATAAGTGCGAAGAATTTGTTTAGGTTAGGCATGATGATGATATTAGTACGTCTGTTTCTTGCTCTGTTCTTGTAAGTAGAATTATCAGTTAAAGGAACGTAAGAACTTCTTCCTGAAGGAATCAATCTTGCTGGATCAACTTTATATCTGTTTTGAAGAATTCTAACAACAGAAGTAGATCTTTTTACACTAAGATCCCAGTTGTCAAGAATAGTTTCTGTATGTATACCCTTTGAATCAGTATGTCCTTCAATCATAACATCAATACTTGGTTCTGCATTGATCACATCAGCTAATTTAGCCAACAATGGATAAGCTTTTGAGCTGATATTATAACTTCCTGATCTAAACAATAAGCTATCTGCAACAGAGATCATAACAACAGTCTGATCGATACTCACATCGATGTCTCCTTCATTATCAACATTGTTCTCATTGATAGATTTTTCTAAATTATATGAAATCGCAATGTTCATAGAATCTTTAAGCGTGTTAGCACCTTCTAAAGCTTCAGGAGGTAGTTTAGCCAACGTTTCTCTTAGATTCGCTTTCATGTTTTCAGACATCACAGCAGAATTATCTGCTAATAGATCCATTTTCTGGTTGTTGCTGTCAGTTAAGTTGGCATTGTCAGATTGTAAGGAATTGATCTGTGTGTTATAGATCTCAACTCTCTTTTCAATCTTTGTAAATTTTGCTACCAATTCTTCTTTTTCAATTGTTGTCTTTTGCAATTCTCCTCTCGTTTCCGTTAGGTCTTCTTCTAATAGCACATATTTCTTTTTAGATACGCAAGACACCATTAAAGTTGTCATTACAAGTAGTGCAAGAATTTTTTTCATGATAATTTAATTTTTAGTTTACTTAATTTTTAGCAACAGCTGTTTAGCCTGTCTGTTTTATTTTAATACGGCGTAAAAGTATGTTTGAATTCTAAAGAGAATCTTAATATTTTGAGAAAAGAATAAATTAAATATGAATGAAGCAATAAACTTATCAACAACTGAATTACAGTAAAATAGCATAACTATAACGCAAATGAAAAGGAGGTATAGTTATGAACCATACCTCCTTTATATTATTTAACATTAAGGTTAAACCCCGGGAAGATCTCCGTGTCCTTTTGTAGTCAGGTTGCTGACTCCCATAAGAAAAATATCAACTTCTCGAGCAGCTTCACGCCCTTCATTGATGGCCCAAACGATCAATGATTGACCTCGTCTCATGTCACCGGCAGTGAATATATGAGGCACATTAGTTTGGTAGTTTTTTGCCTTATAATTAGTCCTCGCATCCAATTCTAACCCGAGCTGATCACTTAAGGTATTTTCAGGGCCTGTAAAGCCTAGTGCCAGTAAGGCAAGATCACAAGGCCAAGTTTTTTCTGTCCCTTCTTTTTCGATCAGCTGTGGTCTTTGACCCGGAAAAGTTTTCCACTCAACTTCAACTGTTTTTAAGGCGATCAATTCATTTTTGTCGTTGGTGACGTATTCTTTGGTATTAATCAACCAGCTTCTATCGCATCCTTCTTCATGAGAAGAAGAAGTCTTGAGTTGCAAAGGCCAAAATGGCCAAGGCGTTGAATCACTTCTTCCTACAGGTGGCTTAGGCATGATCTCAAAATTAGTCACAGATTTGGCTCCTTGACGGTTAGAAGTTCCTACACAATCAGATCCTGTATCACCTCCGCCAATCACAATTACATCTTTCCCTTCAGCTGAAATTACTTCACCCTCAAATTCGCTGCCGAACAAGGTTTTTGTTTGTTGGGTCAGAAAGTCCATTGCCTGAACAACACCCTTTGCATCGGCACCTTTAGTAGGTAGAGAACGACTCTTTGTAGCACCTCCACAAAGTACGATGGCATCAAAACCATCAAGCTTTTCAATCGGGTAATTTTTACCTATATGGGCATCACAAATAAAAGAAATGCCTTCTTCTTTTAAAACATTAACCCTACGGTCAATGATTTCTTTTTCCATTTTAAAATTGGGGATTCCATATCGTAAAAGACCTCCAATTTCATCATCTCTCTCGAATACGGTGACCAAATGACCCGCTCTATTTAATTGTTGTGCGGCGGCCAAACCTGCAGGACCAGAGCCAACAACAGCAACTGTTTTACCTGTTCTTTCCTCAGGAGGACTTGCAACGATCCATCCTTCTTCAAATCCTTTTTCGACAATATTTTTTTCAATATTCTCTATCGATACCGGATCTTCGATCAAGCCTAATACACATGCTTTTTCACATGGAGCCGGGCAAAGTCTGCCGGTAAATTCAGGAAAATTATTCGTAGAATGTAAAATTTCAAGAGCTCTTTTCCATTCTCCTCGATAAACAAGATCATTAAAATCAGGAATCAGATTGCCCAGCGGACAACCGCTATGACAAAATGGAATACCACAATCCATGCATCTTGAACCTTGTTTCTGAAGCTCTTCTTTTGGCAGTTTTACAGTGAATTCTTTATAATTGTGTATCCTATCTTTGACAGCTTTATTCTTCTCATTGACTCTTTCAAACTCAATAAATCCCGTTATTTTTCCCATAATTAAACTGTTTGTTTTACTGCTGATTCTTCCTCTATCCTTGCCAAAGCTTTTTTGTAATCAGTTGGAATAACTTTAATGAAGTCATTCAGTTGCTTATCCCAATCTTCTAGTATCATTAGAGCTTTTGTGCTCTCTGTTGCATGGTAATGATTTTGTATCAGCTCAAATAATTCCTGAGCATCTGCAACAGAAGGTTTTTCAAGTTCTACCATTTCCATATTACACAAGCCATTGACAAATTTTTTGTCAGGATCATAAACATACGCAATACCACCGCTCATACCTGCCGCAAAGTTTCTTCCGGTTTTACCGATAATGACAACCTTTCCTCCCGTCATATACTCGCAACCATGATCACCAACACCTTCAACTACGGCTGTAATTCCAGAATTTCTTACACAAAAACGCTCTCCTGCAACTCCATTTATATAAGCCTCACCTTTAGTGG
>JAAESS010000158.1 GCA_024229195.1 Flavobacteriales bacterium
AGCTACTTATAAAGCTTGGTGATTATATTGGCATCTTACAAACGAATGCTGATGATTTTTTAAAGCAAGGTGTTGGTCTTTCTGATGAAGAAATTGACGAAAAAATTAAGCTTAGAGATAAAGCTAGAGCAGAAAAAGATTTTGCTTTAAGTGATCAAATTAGAGATGAGCTAATTGAATCTGGCATTGTGTTAGAGGATAGTACAAATGGCACCAGCTGGCGTAGAAAATAAAGTCGATTGGTCTAATATAGATACCATTCTTTTAGATATGGATGGCACACTATTAGATTTAAATTTTGACCTGCATTTCTGGATGGAATATATGCCATTAGTGTTTGCCAACAAGCACAATATTACCCACCAACAATCAAAGGATAAAATTTATCCGATTTTAAGAGCAGAAGAAGGCAAGTTGCATTGGTATTGCCTAGACTACTGGCAAAAAATATTTGAACTAGATATTGCCAAACTCAAAGAGGATGTGTCTCATTTAATTCAGGTGCATCCATTTGTACTAGACTTTCTGGAACAAGCCAGGCAACATAAGAAACGCATCTACTTGGTTACAAATGCACATAGAAAAACTATTCAGCTGAAAATGCGCATTACCAATCTTGAGAGTTATTTTGATAAAATAATCTCATCACATGATTATGATATCGCCAAAGAGGATCAGGGGTTTTGGCATAAACTAGATAAATCAATCAACCTAGACAAAGATAAAAGCATATTTTTTGATGATTCATTAACTGTACTTAAGTCAGCTAAAAG
>JAAESS010000159.1 GCA_024229195.1 Flavobacteriales bacterium
GTAAGAAAAAAATGGCCCGGCTTAGAACCTGCTTCAATTAGATTTATTGCCAATTCATCTGCTTGCCATTGAAGCATTTTACCGTTAAACGGAATCATCGCTTCTTGTTTTAGCCAAACCAACACATCAAATGAAGACATATCAATTTCTTCTAAATCTCTCGCATTACTGACTTGAATGTCTTGATCAAGATATTTGGAAAGTGCATTAAAAGCGGCACTTATATAGATCTCTTCAGCTTCAAATTGCGGTTCAGAAAGGATGAGTATTCGTGATGTTTTTTGTTGTGTAAGTGACAGCTTAATTGTTTCGTTATTATATTTTAATTCAACACTATCTAATTTATTATCAACATTTATAATATTATCATTTAATGTAGATTTTTCAGTTTTATATTGTAAAATACTTTGATCACTTTTTAAAGAAGTTATAATAAATTGCTCCTTATCTTGAATAACTCTAACGGGTGTTAATGTTGATGTTGCTGAATCAATAACCAGCCAATGAAGGGGTAAGTTTACGCTAGGTCTCCTTCCTTTAAATCCTTGTACAAGGCCTTTTGACACTATGATAATACTATCAGCTTGAAGATTTTTCATCTCCTGTGTAAGTTGCCAATAATTTGGGGCAAGAGTACTTTGACTATTTTCTTCACTTTCATCTGTTAAAGGAAAATCTGACTGCAATAACCTGATCTGATCATCTGCAACAGTATCTAATAAAGTTTGTACCTTTTCCAAAGTGAGTAATGAAGGTTCTACCAAATAGGTAATACTTCTTTCCGTTTTTAATAGCTCTAATCGTGGCATGGCGAGTATCAAAGTAATCAATCCAAGGATCATCACTCTGAGGAGCAAGAGAAACCATTGATTCAAACGGATACTACTGGTTTGTTTAGGATTTAATTCTTTGAGAAATTGTGTGCTGCCTATTTTAATGGTTCTTACCTTCTTTTTACTCCAAAAATGTATCGCGATCGGTATCGATATCCCTAATAGAGCCCAAAGAAAAAGCGGATTGAGAAATACCATCTTATAGCAGCTTATTACGTCTCTTTAGAAACAAGTTTAATACTTCTTCAATTCTATCATTCAATTTAAACAACTCATAACTGATACCCTCTGAAAGCAGATCATTTTTGACCAGATCCATTTGAGATTTGATAGCTTGGATATATTGTTTTTTGGCAGTACTAGTCTCAACTTTTACTTTGCTTCCTGTTTCCAGGTCTTCAAAGATCACATAACCCTGATAATCAAATTCAAGTTCTTGACTACCCATGATCTGAAGTACGACCACTTCATTCCTGACTGTTTTTAAACGCTTAATAAACTCTGTAAGTTCTGCGTTATATTCATACATATCGGTTACAAAAAAAATCAATTCCTTATGGCTATGATCATGTAATTTCTGTGAAGCCATTTGATCTTTTGGCCATTTCCCCTGGCTTTGAACTTTGGTTAACTCTAACAGCAAACGTTTGTAGTGCTGCTTTTTCACGGTTCCATATAGACTGTGCAACTTCTTGTCATTCAATGCAAATAGGCCAACGGCGTCTCCTTGGTTCTGAGCTAAATAGGCCAATGATGCGATAAGAACTTTGGCATAGTCCATTTTGGAGATTTCTTTTTCCTTGTGAAGCATTGACTTACTGGAATCAAGAATAAATTTTACAGCGATATGGGTCTCTACTTCAGATTGCTTTAGGTAATAGCGACCGGATCTCGCAAGCATTTTCCAATCGAGTAATCGCAGATCATCACCAGGCTCATAGCCTCTGTATTGACTAAATTCCAAACCAGCTCCTACCCTTCGGCTTCTGTTTAGACCAGAGAGGTATCCATCAACGATTACTCGTGATATAAGAGCAAGTCCCGACACCTTATTGATGATCTTAGCTTGTAATAATTGGTGATAATCCTGTTTCACTATTTTTTATCCTTTATTGAAAACTCAAGGGCTTTTAATAATTCTCTTGTTATATCGTCAGAGGTAATGGCTTCTGCTTCTGCCTTAAAATTTATAATAACGCGATGTCGCAACACAGGATAAGCTACATTTTTCAAGTCATCCAGCGTCACAGATAAGCGCCCTTGCTGGAGAGCACGTGCCTTTGCCGTAAGAATCATGGCTTGACCCGCTCTTGGACCGGCTCCCCAATCGACCCATTCCTTTACATAACTATTTTTAGTCGTTTCAGGCCTTGTTGCCCTGACAACGCGATTAACATAGTCGATCAGTTCATCGCTAATTGGTATCTGACGCACCAATTGCTGTAGACGTATGATCTCCTCTCCTGTGATCACTGCCTTTACAGCCTCCTTTTTAGTTCCTGTAGTACTGATCAAAATGTCTTTTTCTTCAGCTTGAGTGGGATAGCCGATTTTAATATAAAATAAGAATCGGTCTTGCTGTGCTTCCGGCAAAGGAAATGTGCCTGACTGTTCGATCGGATTCTGGGTTGCCAGAATAAAGAAAGGGCTGTCTAAATGATATGTTTTTCCTGAATAGGTGACTTCAAATTCCTGCATGGCCTCTAAAAGAGCCGCTTGGGTTTTAGGTGGTGTTCTATTGATCTCATCAGCAAGTATGATATTGGCAAAGATCGGGCCCTGCTTAAATTCAAAAAATTTCTTACCGGTTGAGTGATCTTCTTCCAGTATCTCGGTACCTATGATATCAGAAGGCATCAGATCTGGCGTAAATTGAATACGACTAAATTTTAAATGTATGGTTTCTGCGAGTGTCTTGATCATCAGTGTTTTTGCTAAGCCCGGGACCCCTTCCAACAAGGCGTGACCTCCTGCCAAAAAAGTGATCAATAAATGTTCAACAGTCTCATCCTGACCTACAATAACCTTACTTATCTCTTTTTTCAGATCAGCCAGTTTTGACACAAGACTGTTTACTTCCTGCTCAATTTCAACAAGTTCTTTATTCATGCTATTTTATTTTTAAGAAGTAATTGCATACATCGCAATGTTTACCCCAAATCTTGTATTATCTATTTTATACCAACGTTTATTTCTAAAATCGTAATCCCATTCACAACCATAGTCTTTATTGCTATACAAGACACCTATTCTTCCGTCAATTTCAATGGCCTTTAGATAATCGTGTACAATATCATCTCCCCAACCGTTTAGCTCTTGAGAGGTCGTTGGCGGACCATTCTCAAACTCAAAAAATATATTATAAATCTCATGATCATTAGGAATCTTTTTTAATTCTTTGGCACCAAATATCTCATCCATTTGTCTTTCAAACGATTTTGCAAACAGGCCATCGATATCATGGTTGCAGTCATCCGCGAAAACAAAACCACCATTTCTGATGTATTTCTCGAAGTTTTCTCGTTCCTTTTTGGTGAACTGAACCAATTTATGTCCCGAAATATAACAAAACGGACATTTAAAGATCTCATCACTACTCAGGGGAATGATATTTTCAACCGTGTTCACCTGCACAGTGGTATACTCAACAATTGAATTCAGCAAATTAGAGGGCATCCGCTGATCTACATCCCAGTCACCCGATTCGTACTGTAATCTCGTAAAGAAAAATTCATTGCTTGTGACCATATTATCTCAAAATACTGTTCAATATATTTTTTTAAAATAAAAAACTGGTTGCAAGATCAAATCAAACAACCAGCTCTATATCGCTATAGGTTCTTATACCGCATCAGAAAGACTGGTAAATGTGAAGTCTCTGATCTTCATATACGGAATTAGATTTCCATTAATTCTAACCTGCTTTCCGAGAGTTTCTAAATTGTTAAGCATAATGATCGGGCTCTCATTGAATCTGAAATTCTTAACAGGATGCTTAATTTTTCCATTCTCAATGTAGAATGTCCCATCTCTTGTCAGACCTGTGTACAACAAAGTTTGTGGATCAACGCTTCTGATATACCACAAACGAGTTACAAGAATACCTTTTTTGGTAGATTTGATCAAATCTTCCAAGGAAGCGTCTCCTCCTTCCATTATTCCGTTTGAAGGAAAAGGGAGTGGATCAACACCTTTTTGTTCAGCCCAATACCTACCATAAGCCAAATTCTTCACAACACCGTTTTCAATCCAGACAGTTTTCTTTAAAGGCTGTCCTTCGCCGTTCCATGTAGCTGTAGGTACTTCTGGATTCAATGGATCGGAGTGTAAATTCACACGTTCATCTACGATTTTTTCTCCCATTTTGTTCCCGCCACCTTCTTTCGACATAAAACTTCTGCCTTCATCAGCTCTTCTGGCATTTAAAGCACCAAACATATTTCTTAACAAACCTATTGATGCCGCTGGTTCCAGAATAACTGTGTATTTTCCTGGCTCAATGGCTTTAGCTTCTCTTGACATCACTGCTTTATCAATAGCGACCTTTGAGGCTTCTGCCGCATCAAATTTAGCAACATCATTAAAATCACGTGTGACCCAACCTGACCCTGTTCCGTCATTGGTTCTCATGGTCACCGTAAAATCTGCTCCTGTACTCTGATTGTATGCAAAAAGGCCATTTGAATTCATCATTGCTTCGAATGATTTTGAATCATTAAAAAACCCTGCTGAAGTAACTTCTTTGGCTGCAGCTGGATTGATACTGCTCTCAGCAACCTTGGTTCTGAATTCAGGTGTTATATTTGCTGTTGCATCGCTATATTCAATACCCTCATCGTATTCTTGTGGCCCCATAGGCTTCATGAATTCAGGATTCTCAGGAGAAAGTTTTGCCAATTCCTGTGCTCTTTCAACTACCTTTTTAAGTGAAGCATCATCAAATTCATCGATCGTTGCCGTTCCCACTTTTTTACCATAGCTACTTTGAACTGCCATTTGCTGGTTTGATCTGTGACCTGATGTTGACACGGTATTACGTGCATAACGTATGTTACCACTTTCGCTACCGCTGATATTTATTTCGCAAGCATCTGCAGTGGAAAAGCTCAATGCCTTTTCCAAAATTTGCCTTGCTTCTTCTTTCGTATATATTGCCATAATATTTTAGTTTTTGAGATGATTGATTAGATACTTCTACCTGTATTGATCACATTTACATTGTTAAACCTCGATGTTGAGCTTCCGTGCGACACAGCACTAATCTGTGAAGGTTGCCCCTTTCCATCGAAAAATGATCCAAACATTCGGTAATCACTTTCATCACATATTTTGACACATGAATTCCAGAATTCCTGAGTATTCGATTGGTAAGCCACATCATCCAGCATACCCACTATTTTTCCATCTTTTATTTCATAGTATACAGTTCCTCCAAATTGGAAATTATAACGTTGCTGATCAATAGAGTATGAACCTCTACCTGCGATGTAAATTCCTTTTTCAACATCCTTGATCATGTCATTGATCGAATATTTTTCTTTTCCGGATTCTAATGATACGTTTGGCATTCTCTGAAACTGTACATCATTCCAACTTTGGGCATAGCAACATCCATGAGACTCATTTTGCCCAATCATATGAACTTGATCTCTGATCGCCTGATAATTTGTTAAAACACCGTCTCTCACCAAATCCCATTGTTTGGTTTTTACACCTTCATCATCATATCCTACAGCACCTAATGATCCTGGTTGCAATTTATCTGCAACAAGATTCACAATCTTACTTCCATAATTGAACTTTTTGGATTGCATTTTATCAAGAGTCGCAAAACTGGTTCCCGCATAATTAGCTTCATAACCCAACACACGGTCCAGTTCTAATGGATGTCCGACAGATTCATGAATTGTTAATCCAAGATGATTTGGTTCTAGGACCAAGTCATATTTTCCTGCTTCTACCGATTTGGCTGTCAACATTTGCTTGGCTTGTTTTGCGGCTAAAGTTGCGTCTTCTATAATATCATAGCTGTTCCTGTATAACCTTAGTCCTTCCGGACCTTCTAATTTTTCACTTTCTAGACCATCCATGTACTCATAACCGAGCCCCATAGGGGCGCTTAATGCCTGGCGAGATTTAAACTTACCTGCTTCTCTATCAATGGCTGTAACCCCAAAGGTTGGCCATATTCTATGGACATCCTGGTCAATGTAGGATCCTTCAGTAGAGGCGAAATATTTTTGCTCATTCACCATAAATAAGGCTGAATTCACAAAGTTTGCACCATTTTCCATTGCAGCTGCATTTGCCGATAATAATAGATCAACTTTTTCTCCGACAGGAACCTCCTTAAAATCTTTTTTGATAGGTGTTTTCCAAGAAACCTCTCCATACGATTCAACCGGAGCAAGTTTTACATCTTCTTTTTGAATTCTCGAATTGGCTTTTGCAATAGCCACGGCTTGCATTGTTGCATTTTTGATACCATCTTCGGTAACATCATTGGTTGAAGCAAATCCCCATGTCCCATTGGCAATGACTCTGATTCCTACACCAAATGATTCTGTGTTGACCACATTTTGAACCTTGTCTTCTCTTGTAAAGACATATTGATTGAGGTATCTTCCTATTCTTGCATCCGCATAGGTAGACCCCATTGATTTGGCGGTATTTAAGGCAACATCAGCCATTCGTTTTTTAACGATGACATCCATCCCCGGAGCCAGCAAGGCTTCGGCAGAAATGTTGTTTCCCATCATTGACATTGGCACCATTAAAGCACCAGCTCCCATCCCGGATAGTTGAATAAAATTTCGTCTTTTCATATAAATGAGGTTTAATTAAATGACAAAGAGATCGACCTAAAACTTACAGTCATCGCTTTGTTAAATTTTTGTTAATTGAAATCTAAAAATAAATTATTGCTGTTAACAACTGACTTGCAAGGCTAACTTTTAAAAATTATACAGTTTCGAAAACTGTTAAAAAGCCTATAGAATATAGGATTAACTCAGGATTTGTTTATCAGCAAAGTAAAGATAACAATTTTTTTAGCATATTACAATGAAGCGGCAAGGGTCTTCCATATGCCAATATCTGCCTCAGACAATTCATATTTCGCCAGATCTTTTAAATGAATCCATGCCAATTCATCATGGTCCGTCAATCGAAAATCACCTTCGAGATGGTCAACCTCGTAGGCCATTAATTCTATTTGAAACTTACCATAATCAAAACAAGAAGTGGCAACATGTTTTCCGATTATTGTACGAACACCAAACTCTTCAAACATTTCTCTTTCTAGAGCCTGCTCAGGGCTTTCACCAAGATCTATTTTACCACCGGGAAACTCCCATTTACCTGAATGCACCTTGTGTGCTGCCCTCCTTGCTATGAGGTAGGTATTGTTTTTCTTAATTATAGCAGCTACAACCTTGATCATTTCGGATTTTTTCTTCATGCAAAATAATGAAAAATTTTAGTGACTCAATGCTGTCAATTTCGGCCAGAATGAAAAAATCTCACCAAACAAATTAAAAAAACCAGTCAAAATAATATATTTTAGCCATAGCCAATCCGAATAAATGCACCATATCAGATTTATCATAGCTTTTCTTGCGCTGTCATTATTGAATTGCAAGCCTGAATCTTTAGAAAATAATCAACCCTCTCTTCCTATTAAGAAATCATTTTTCAATATCCAATATCAAAAAAGTACTGATACTTCTCTCGATCGTGCAGAACGTTTAAAGGGCGCAAGGTTAGCCTACAAAGAGGCTGATAAAGGCGATGTTGATAGTTTAAAGATCAAAGCCCTCCTTGAATTGACCAAACTGCTAAATATGGAGCACAAAACGGATAGTGCCCTTATTTATTCAAGAGAGCTGCTTCATGTTGCAAGGCAAAATAATGATTCTGTCATTATTGGAAGAGCCTATTTTAAGCTTGGCTATTACAATTATGAAAAATTTATATTAGACTCTTCCTTTATATACCATAATGAGTCTATCAAAATATTTGAATTGCTCAAGGACAGTCTGCAAATTGGGCGAAATATAGAAATATTGGCTGTCATACATTCTGATATAGGAAATTATAGTGTGAGCGATGAATTGGCTATTGAGGCCCTCAAATTTTATAAAAATTTTGACAAACCGGTGTATAATGCCACACTTTACAACTGCTTGGCGATCAATGCTAAATTGAGACAGGAATATCAAGAGGCGTTGTATTGGTACCAAAAAGCTATTGAGACAACCACCAGTGAAAAGAATAAACTTGTTTATTTAAATAATGTAGCAAATATTTACAAAAAAACAGGAGATTATGAGGTGGCCATTAAACGCTATGAATCCATACTCGAGAATGAAAAAATCATCAGTGACCCAAAAAATTATTCACGTACCCTTGACAATCTTGCTTATTCTCGCTGGCTATTGACAAAAGATCCAGTTTATATTAAGGAATGCCTCAAGGCATTAAAAATAAGAATTGAGATTGATGATATCAAAGGTCAAATTATGAGTAATATTAACTTATCCGAAATGTATTTTGACAATGATATCGCAAAAAGTCGTGAACATGCCCATAATGTGTATCAATTGGCTACACAAATTAATCATGCCGAGGATAGATTGGAAGGCTTGGCACTTTTAATGCGCAGTTCGAATACGCCAAATAGCTATAATAACTATGCTAAGGAATATATATTTCTAACAGATAGCGTTAAAAGAGCCCATGAAAAATTAGAGAATAAGTTTGCCAAAATTTATTTTGATTCTGAGGAAAACAGAGATGAGAATGCAGCCTTAAAAACTGCCAATCTCGAAAAGGAACTAAAACTTTCACAGTCTCAACAAATGAATACCATATACCTCTCCTTAGGTATCATCTCGATCATCAGCTTTGTGCTAATTTTTATGCTCTTTCGGTCCAGGTATCAGAAGGAAAAACTGGAAGAGGTATACCTTACTGAAACACGTATTTCTAAAATAGTTCATGATGAAGTTGCCAATGATTTATACAAAACAATGGTTGATCTGGAGAGCGATAATTCAAATAAAGAAATCCTTTTGGATAATCTTGAGCAGGTTTATGAAAAAACTCGAGATATTTCGAGAGAATTTAATGCCCTGGATCTTGAAACAGATTTTAGTGAAGTAGTGAAAGACCTTCTTTATGCTTATAAAAATGAAGACGTAAATATCATTACCAAAGGAGTGAGCCAAGTAGATTTAGACAATATCGATATTCCGGAAAAAACATTGATTTACAGGGTCTTACAAGAATTAATGACCAACATGAAAAAGCATAGTCAAGCCTCGCTTGTCATACTAACATTTCAAATGGTTAATAATAAATTACAAATCACATACTCTGATGATGGCGTGGGCTGTGAAATCAATAAGAGCAATGGCTTACTAAATGCGGAAAACCGTATCAACAGCTTGAAGGGAAAACTTACCTTGCATTCGAATATAAACGAAGGATTTAAAGCAACCATAATCATATAATTATGTTTAAAAAAGTTATTGTAGCAGAAGATCAGGACGACATCAACAAAGGAGTTGTAGCCTCTTTACAGGAATTAGAAGTTCCCGAGATCCAACATGTTCAGTATTGTGATGATGCCTATTTAAGAATCAAAAGGGCAGCTATGGATAACAAGCCTTTTGAACTCTTGATCACTGATCTGTCTTTTAATGCAGATCATCGCGAACAAAAACTTAGCTCAGGTGAAGATTTGTCTGAAGTCCTTCGAAAAGAGTTTCCAGACTTAAAAATTATCATGTACTCTGTTGAAGACAGGTTACAACGCGTAAGACATATGATGCAGAAGTTAGGTATCAATGCTTATGTTTGTAAGGGAAGACATGGGCTTAAAGATCTTTCCAACGCCATTGAATTGGTCAATAATGACAAAACGTATTTGTCTAGTCATGTGTCTAATGCCTTACGCCCCTCACAAGATCTTGAAATAGATGATTTTGACCTTCTTTTGGTTGAAAAATTATCACATGGACTGTCTCAAGATGAAATCAGTTCTGAGTTTAAAACAAAAAATATCAGTCCATCCAGCCTGAGTTCTATCGAAAAGAGACTCAACAAACTTAAAATTGAATTTAAAGCAAATAATGCTATTCATCTTGTGAGCAAAGTCAAAGATCTGGGACTGATCTGAAATTCAGAAAAAAAATGACTTCCTGATGAATTTTAATCAGATCCGACACATTTTCAGGACAGAATTTTAGTTCAAATCCTGTTGATCATATCATATGTTTTTAGTGGTAATGTTTTCTTTTCGATTCCTATCTTTGTCAAAAAAATGAAGGGGTGGTAAGATCTTAAGACTTCTCCCTTACGCCATATAAAAATAGGATCAACAATTTCAACAGATTCGATGGAACATACTTATCAAATAACGGGAATGAGTTGTAATGGCTGTAGAGGTCATGTTGAAAAAATTCTTTTAGAAATTGATGGTATAACAAAAGTTACTGTCGATCTGGATAAGGCTGAGGCTCTTGTTGAAATGAAATCCCACCTCTTAATAAACGAGCTTCAACAAGCATTTTTAAATGATGGAGGAAGTTATGATATTCATCTACCGGGAGAAGCTCGCAATCCTAAAAAAGAGATAAAAAGACCTCTTAAGACTAAAGAGAAGGGAGAATTTTATTGTCCGATGCATTGCGAAGGAGATAAAATTTACACTAAGCCCAGAGACTGTCCGGTTTGCGGAATGGATCTTGTTTCTCTGGAAGCTGATATAAGTGCTGAGGATCAAAATTACCAAAATCTGCTCAAGAAATTTCGCCTTTCTGTACTGTTTACATTACCCATTTTTTTGATCGCCATGTCAGAAATGATTCCAGACAATCCTTTGTTTAAAATTCTTGACCAAAAATACTGGAATTGGATTCAAATGTTTTTATCACTTCCTGTCGTCTTTTACACTACATGGATATTTTTTGAAAGAGCCTACAGATCGATAAAAACATGGAATTTAAACATGTTTACGCTGATCGGTATAGGTGCGGGTGTTGCATGGATTTTTAGTCTATTCGCATTATTATTACCTGACTTTTTTCCGGAACAATTTAAAACCAACACCGGAACGGTACATGTCTACTTTGAAGCAGCAACTGTCATTCTGACCTTAGTCTTGTTAGGGCAGCTCCTTGAAGCAAGAGCCCATAGCAAAACTAACAGTGCCTTGAAAGAGCTTTTAAAACTTGCAGCAAATACGGCCTACCTCATTACTGATGGTAAAGAAACTATAATTGATACAGACAAAATACAATTACAGGATATATTGCGGGTAAAACCGGGAGATAAAATACCGGTAGACGGATCGATCATTGATGGAACATCAACAATTGATGAATCAATGGTTACCGGTGAACCAATACCTGTAACGAAGTTTATCGGGGATTATGTGAACGGCGGTACGATAAACGGAAATCAGACCTTCTTAATGAGAGCCGAAAAAATTGGAGCTGATACACTACTCTCCCAGATCATTCATATGGTCAATGAAGCCAGTCGCAGTCGGGCACCAATTCAAAACCTGGCCGATAAGGTGTCAGGTTATTTTGTGCCAGTTGTGGTAGCTGTTTCAGTAATCACCTTTATCATATGGGCGATTTGGGGTCCCGAACCAACGTATGTTTATGCTTTGGTGAATTCAATTGCTGTTTTGATCATTGCCTGCCCTTGTGCATTGGGTCTGGCCACCCCGATGTCTGTAATGGTTGGTGTGGGTCGTGGGGCCCAAAGTGGTGTTTTGATCAAAAATGCGGAGGCTCTCGAAACGATTGATACCATCGACACTTTAATTATTGATAAAACAGGCACCATTACAGAAGGAAAACCATCTGTCGAAAAGATCGTTTCATATGAAGATAAGGACGAAAATCAAGTACTGCAACTTATGGCTTCATTGAATGAAATGAGTGAACATCCATTGGCAGAGGCTATTGTTCAGTATGCCAGACAAAAAGAAATTAGCCTATTGAAGGTAGATGGATTTGAAGCCGTTTCAGGTATGGGAATTCAGGGTTATATCAATGGAAAACAAATTGCCCTTGGGAACGATAAAATGATGACTTTGGCAAAAGCATCGGTTTCTGATAAGGAATCCGAAGTTGTACATCAATTTCAATCTCAAGGCAAAACAGTCTCTTATTTAAGCATTGATGGTGTTTTGATGGGTTTTGTAGTCATCAGTGATGCCATCAAAGCATCAAGTGAAAAAGCCATCCAAGAGCTTCAAAAGCAGGGAATCAATGTTATGATGTTAACCGGAGATCATGAGTTGGTTGCCAAGCATGTTTCACAAACATTAAAACTATTCTCTTATAAGGCTTCTTGCTTACCAGAAGATAAGCTGAATGAAATTCAAAAATTACAGGATCAAGGACATATTGTAGCTATGGCCGGTGATGGCATTAACGACTCACCTGCTCTGGCAAAAAGTGATGTGGGTATCGCAATGGGAACCGGAACCGATGTAGCTATAGAAAGTGCTTCAATTACATTGGTCAAAGGAGATCTTCAGGGAATTGTAAAGGCCAAAAATCTAGGACATCAGGTCATGAAAAATATCAAACAAAACTTATTCTTTGCCCTGGTATATAATACAATAGGTGTTCCTGTTGCTGCGGGTGTCCTCTATCCTATTTTCGGTGTACTTTTATCTCCAATGATTGCTGCACTTGCCATGAGTTTTAGCTCAGTTTCTGTCATTGCAAATGCTTTAAGGCTAAAAAATATTAAGATTTAATTTATTACCAAACTCTCGATTTTAGTATCAAAATGTTTGTCAAGACATTCATTTTATAATGCCCCTGTTCATGCATTTTGTCATTGTTTAATTACATCAATATTTATTACATTTGCCACTTAATTTTTTACACATGGAAACACTAACAGAAAATAAATACAGCACTTGGTACCATCCTTATAAAATTGCAAAGGAGTACAATAAAAAAGTGGCTTATTTTAGCATGGAGTTCGGTATTGATCAGGCCTTTAATAATTATTCAGGAGGTCTTGGTTTTTTAGCAGGTTCTCATATGAGATCGGGTTATGAGTTGAAGCAGAACATGATAGGTGTTGGGATGTTATGGAAATATGGCTATTATGATCAAGCAAGAAATGACGACCAAACTTTAAGAACTGATTTTAATGAAAAACATTTTGACTTTCTTGAAGATACAGGTATAGAAGTAGAAGTTCACCTGCACGATAATCCTCATGTTAAAGTTAGAGCTTACATACTAAAACCAGAGATATTTGGAACAGTTCCTATGTACTTTTTAAGTACAGATGTTGAAGGAAATGATCATATATCAAGAACGATCACAAATCATTTGTATGATGCCAATGAAGTTACGCGTGTATCGCAAAGTATCGTTTTAGGTATTGGAGGAGCCAAAGTTGTTGAAGCTCTTGGCGGATCTGAAATGTATCATTTAAATGAAGGTCATGGCTTACCAGCTTTTTATTATTTGAGAGATCAAGGTGTCAAAAAGAACCAAATGGTGTTTACAACACATACCCCGGAAAAAGCAGGAAATGAAGAAAGAGATGCCAGACATTTGAACAGATGTGGTTTTTTCGGAAGAAATTTGCCTGAAGAAGAATTACAAAAAGAGATGGTCAACGGTGGAATGATCAACTATACAGTATCTGCCTTAAGAATGGCTAAAAAAGCGAATGCCGTTTCTAAATTGCATGCGAAGGTAGCCAAGGATATGTGGAAAGATTACCCTGGAACATGCAATATCATTCCAATAACAAACGCGCAAAATCAGAGTTTTTGGCAGGATAAAAAAATTAAAAGTACCTGGGAAAGAAAACAGGTAAAGGCTTATAAGAAGAGAAAAACAGAATTAAAGCATGACCTCTTTAATGAAGTGGCGGCGCAAACAGGTAAAAGCTTTGATCCAAATGTATTGACATTTGTTTGGGCTCGAAGATTTGCTGGTTATAAACGTGCTGATCTTCTTCTTCATGATCTAGAACGATTTGAAAAGTTGATCTCTAATGATAAATATCCGGTACAGATCATTTGGGCGGGAAAACCTTATCCTTACGATTTTTATGCCATTGATATCTTTAATCATTTGGTGAATTTTTCTAAGCAAAAATCAAATCTTGCCGTATTGGTGGGTTATGAAATTGAGTTATCAAGAAAATTAAAGAATGGGTCAGATATTTGGTTAAATACCCCAAGAATAACGCGTGAGGCTTCCGGAACAAGTGGTATGACTGCTGCTATGAACGGATCAGTCAACGTTTCGATCAATGATGGCTGGATTCCTGAATTCCAGAAAAATGGTAAAAACTCTTTTGTACTTCCAGAAGTAGATTACAAATTACCTCATTGGGATCAGGACAAAATGGATGCCGACAATTTATATGAATTATTGGAAAATAAAGTAATTCCTACTTATTACGACACACCTGAAAAATGGCAAGATATTGTCTTTAAAGGTATTGATGATGTGATTCCTGCTTTTACAAGTCACCGTCAAGCAGATGACTATTACAAGAGGTTATTCAAATAAATAATAGCTCTTAACATAAATTCTAAAGGCTGAAAATCGAATACGATTTTCAGCCTTTTTTTTTGATTTATTGAATGCAAATAAAAAAACCTGACAGATATAAACTGTCAGGTTAGGTTAGTTTCAAAACTTTTCCCCCGAGCATTTTGAAACGCACTTCAAAAATACAAAATTATTCCTATTATGTACTAATTACACATTAAAATGTTTAAGAATTTATGACTTTATAACAAAAAAACGTAAACAAGCTATTATCAGATAATTATCTTATGAAGCTCTTTATACAGAAAACGTTTCAGCGTTTAACCAAGCTCCTGACCGAACCTTTATACTTGATAATAAGTTTAATAAACTAATAAAATGATATTTTTTTTGGGCTGACTGATCAGATTTTAAAGTGTTATTATCATTTTTTTGTAATCGGTAAGACCTAATTAATTCTCCAATTCATATTTTCGTATTTTTAAGCATTAGTTACCGCTATATGAAACAGTACTTTTCTATTGGAACCTTGTTGATAGACTACCGACTCGATCGAGATATGTCTCAATTAGATTTATCCTCATTGATCAATGTAGATATCAGAACCATTCAACGCTGGGAAAATGATATTACTCTTATAAAGCCTGACAAGGAAAAGGAAATTACAGAAGCTACTTTATTACCTTATCAACTGATTCGAAATTTAAATGCAGCAGTTCCGATACCTACTTTTTATGATTTTAGGATCAGAAAGTATTCCCTTACCGAATTAAACAATGAATTACCCCATGCCATATGGCTCAAAGACCGCGTGAAAGAATTCTCAGAAAGGATAAGAACTATTGATCTGAGTTCTGATCTCGAGGTGCTAAGAAAGGATCTGTTACTTCAGAAAAACAATGAAGAGCCTATATCGAGAAATGTATTGTCTAGAGCTATAGAAATACTTCCTGAACTCAATCTCATTATCATGGATGATTTTGGAAATTACTCCGGTCATTGCATTACACTTCCGCTAAAACAAGAAGCCTATGAGCAATTGAGATCTAAGCAGATCAGTGAAAAGGATTTGAGTGTATCTCATCTGGCTAACTATAAAAGCATGGAAGAACCTATTTTCTTTAATTATGATATTACTGCAGATTGCAATGACAATGTGTTTTATCTGGCACATCAATATCTAAGTTTTTTTAAAGAGCTTCAGCAGACGTACACCTATTGTTCCTATACCATGAGGTATGATTCGTACAGTATCAATGAACAACTTGGCTTGGAGCTATTATGGGAAAATCCTGTTCAAAAAGATGGCTTAGGCATGGAATACCATCCCAGATTTTATAATGGAAACTTTAATAAATTCTTTGAAAGACAATAAAAATTTGATTTTAAAATCTGCTTTAATGATTCTTTGAATCTATCATTAAGTTTGAATACACTTTATGTCATATTAATTTTTATTCTTTTCTTTTAATTTAATTTCTTCTCCCACATTCATTTTTTCAAAATTCATATCACAGATATAATGCGTAAACTCAATGTATTCTGCCAGTAGTTTGTCTATTTTAATGATATTAGGTTCCATAGGAAGTTTTTTGCTTTTCTTATAGCGATGAAGTTACGACAGTAAACAAACTATAACATTGACCCCGATCATTAAATTTAATGATATTCATCGGAAATTGTTTGTAAATTTAGAGTGACTTAAACCAAACAACTTATGAAATTTAGCCTTCCATTATTTGTATTAATTTTTTTTATTATTTCTTGTTCAACAAAGCATCAGCAATATGATCAAAAAGCTAATGTGGTTCAGTTTGAAAATTGGGAGAATCCTGAAATTTATTCCAAAAACAAAGAAGCTCCGAGAGCATCCTTTATCCCCTTTCGGTCAAAGGAACAGGTTTTAGAAAATAAGGCATTGGCCTCTCCTTTTTATACTTCACTAAACGGGCAATGGAAATTTCATATTGTTGATAAACCCTCCGACCGGCCATTAAATTTTTATAAAGACGATTATAACGATGCGGATTGGGACAACATTGATGTTCCGTCGAATTGGGAACTCCAGGGTTTTGGCTATCCAATCTATACCAATGTGAAATATCCGCATGATAAAACGCCTCCCAAAATCCAGTCACATTACAACCCGGTTGGGTCTTATAGAACTTCTTTCAAAGTAAACAAAGAGATGCTTAACAGCGATGTTTATTTGCACTTTGGAGCCGTGAGCTCAGCCATGAATATCTGGATCAATGGAGAAAAGGTAGGCTACAGTGAAGGCAGCAAGACCCCTGCTGAATTTTTGATCAATAATTATATCAAGGAGGGGGATAATTTGTTGGCTGTAGAAGTTTTTAAATGGTCAGATGCCAGTTACATTGAGGATCAGGATTTCTGGCGATTATCTGGAATTACCAGAGATGTCTATCTTTTGTCAAGAAATAAGGATCATATTATTGATTTCGAGCTTATTGCTGGATTGAAAGATAATTATAAAACGGGAACATTTGACTTAGATGTAGCAATCAAACATGAGAGTAAAAAAGATTTAAGCATAACGATCCTTTTACTTGATAGCGAAGGGAATGCAATCATTGACACAGATAAACATATTGAGTGGAAATATCTTAAGACTTCTGTTGCCTTCTCAGATCAAATAAAGGATGTTAGAGCATGGAGTGCTGAACATCCTAATCTTTACCATTTGATCCTACAGTTAAAAGATGACCAGGGTAATGTTCTTGAAAGTATTGGAAATCAGGTCGGATTTAGAAAGGTTGAGATCAAAAACGGTCAATTTCATGTAAATGGACAATATGTATATTTCAAGGGTGTAAATCTCCATGAGCATCATGATCGAACTGGCCACGTAATGGATGAGACTACCATGATCAAAGATATCAAGACCATGAAGATGCATAATATCAATGCGGTCAGAACTTCTCACTATCCACAACCCGAACGATTTTATGAATTATGTAATCAATATGGTCTCTATGTAATCGATGAAGCCAATATTGAATCACATGCTATGGGTGCTGAACATCAAGGTAGTTTTGATACCATAAAGCATGTAGCCTATAGACCTGAATGGAAAGCTGCTCATATGGACAGGATCAAAAGTATGTTAGAAAGAGACAAGAACCAGCCTTCTATTATTATTTGGTCGATGGGAAACGAATGCGGAAACGGGCCTGTTTTTTATGATGGCTATGATTGGATCAAACAACGTGACCCAAACAGGTATGTATTGTTCGAACAAGCTGGTTTAAACACCAATACAGATATCGTTGGTCCAATGTATGCCAGAATTGAACAACTGGAAGCTTATGCCTTAAAATACCAGGATCGACCATTTGTGCTTTGCGAATATGCTCATGCAATGGGGAATAGTGTCGGGAATTTTAAAGAGTACTGGGATATGATGAAGAAACATCCTGTGCTGCAAGGTGGTTTTATCTGGGACTGGGTCGATCAGGGTCTGATCAAAACATCAGATCAAGGGGTTGAATATTGGGCTTATGGAGGAGATTTTGGACCGATAGATGTGCCCTCAGATGGAAATTTCTGTTTGAATGGATTGGTGGATCCTGACAGAACTCCTAAACCTGCTTTGGAAGAAGTAAAAAAAGTGCACCAGTTTATCGATTTCGACTTAGCCGCTAACAAGAGAGCGCATATTGAGATCAAAAACAACTACCATTTTACGAATCTAAATGAATTTGAATTTAAATGGGAATTGTTGGCCAACGGTAAGAAAAAAAGTTCAGGTGAGCTAATTGATTTTGACCTACAACCGGGACAAAAAATTCAAATACACCTCCCTATAATGGATACTTTGAGTTCTGAAGAGGAGCTCATTTTAATGGTTTCGGCATATAGTAAGAACGTAGATGGTCTGGTTCCGCAAGGTCATAATGTAGCTTGGGAGCAATTTATTTTAAATTCTGTTGAGCCTGACTCATTCAAAATATCAGATAAACTCGTAAGTCTTGAAGAAAGTGAATCTAATATTACAGTGAATGCCGGACTAGTCGATCTTATATTTGATAAATCTGATGGGACACTGAACGAATTAGCAATTGACAATGAGAATATATTGTATAATGGTAAAGGCTTTACACCGAATTTTTGGAGAGCACCCATTGACAATGACTTTGGAAATGACATGCATAAAAGAACAAAAGATTGGCGTTATGTTTCTAAGCATCGAATATTAAGTATGTTAAGATCTGATTTGGATGAGCAGGGAAACGCTAATATTTATCTGACTTATGCACTGTTTAATGTGTCGAAACAAAAAATGGCTGATTTCTTTATGCATTATAAGATCAATGGTGAAGGAAACATTCTGGTCAATTGTAAACTGGAAAAGACTGACGGAAATTGGGCTGAAACCCCAAGAGTTGGTTTAAATATTGAACTGACCCGTCAAATGGATGAATTGACATGGTATGGAAGAGGTCCTTTTGAAAGTTATTGGGACAGAAAAACCGGAGCTGCAATTGGTCTTTATTCCGGTTCCGTATCCGAACAATACTGGGCTTATCTTAGACCTCAGGAAAATGGAAATAAAACTGATGTGAGATGGGTTGAATTAATTAATCAGGAGAGTGGTCATGGCTTACTGATCAAAGGATTTCCGACTGTTGATTTTAGTGTCCATCATCAAATAATGGAAGACTTTGAATCTCTTGAGAGGACAGATGGGAGACACAGAGATGGAGATACAGTAAAAAACAGACATACCATTGATGTTCAAAATAGAAACCTTACAAGCTTAAATATTGATTATAAGCAAATGGGTGTTGGAGGCGATAATAGTTGGGGTGCACGAACTCATAGTGAATACAGTTTGAATGGTAAAAGCTATGCCTATTCATTTATGATTGTTCCTCTAAGCAAATAGTATTTTTGATTGGGCATGTTGAAAATATCTATTCAGATTGATTGATTCACTTTTTCATTATCATTATAATCTGTTAATTTTAAAGAATAAAACTTACCTATGAACATCGTTATAATTGGAGCAGGCGGCGTAGGCGGCTATTTCGGAGGCAAATTGGCCTTAGCGGGATATCCAACTACTTTTATCGCCAGGGGCCAAACACTCGAGAAGATCAAGCAAAATGGTCTGCAAGTAAAAAGCATTTTAGGAGATTTTCATGTCTATCCCGAAGTAACTGACAATTTTGAAGTGATAAAGACGGCTGGCTTGATCTTATTATGTGTAAAATCATGGCAAATAGAGGTCATTGCTCAAAAAATAAAACCATTACTTCCGCCAAACACTGCAATACTCCCTCTGCAAAATGGAGCTGATAATGCTGATCGATTGGTGTCGATCCTCCCTCCTGTTCAAGTCCTAGCCGGATTGTGCAGAATTGTTAGTAAAATAGAAAGCCCCGGAGTGATCAATCATTTTGGTTATGAACCTGAGATCCTATTTGGAGAAATAGATAATTCTCATAGTATCAGAGTTGAGGCGATTCATAAGGTTTTTTCAAAGGCCGGGTTTAAAAACAGTATTTCACCGGATATTCAAAGAGATATTTGGCTTAAGTTCTTATTTATCGCATCAATAAGTGCAATGGGTGCTTTAACGAGAAGTGTTTTGGGTGTGATGCGTGAGGATGCCTTTATCAGGGATCAGCTCATCAAAACAGCTGAAGAAATAGTTTCGGTTGGAAAGGCTTTAGGTATTGACATCAACCAGTCAGATATAAAATCATGCTTCAAGGTTATTGATAAAATTGATTATGATACAACCATGTCTTTGCAAAGAGATATGATGGAGGGTAA
>JAAESS010000160.1 GCA_024229195.1 Flavobacteriales bacterium
CGACAGGAGCAGCAAATATCATCATGATCAGAATTGCCAGGATAACGGCAATGATCATGATGGGAAGAGCACCTTCGATACCATTGGTCATACCAACAGCAGTCAATACAGAGTCGAAAGAAAAAACAATATCGATCAATACAATTTGAATGACCACCGCGGTAAAAGATGATTTTAGATTTTTTATGTTACCTGTTTCATCAGCTGTTCCTTCTACCTTTTGATGAATTTCATGTGTGCTTTTATACAGTAAAAAGAAGCCTCCGCCCAGTAAAACAAGACTTTGCCCTGAAACACCTGCTTTGAACCATGAAAGATCTAAGGTAAATAAGGGCTCGTTCATTGCGATGATATAAGAAACACCAATCAGCAAAAGTATTCTAAAGATCATGGCAAAAAACAAACCTATGTTTGTTGCTTTTCTTACTTTGTGCTTTGGAAGTTTTCCAGCAGTGATGGAAATAAAAATAATGTTATCAATGCCCAGTATAATTTCAAGAAATGTTAATGTAAGAAGGGCTACCCAAGTTTCGACGTGTAAAAATATTTCCATAATTCAGGTGATATTTATATTCGTTTTATTCCAATTTAAAAGCAGTACCTTTTTGTTTAAAGTTAGATCCTTTGTAATAGGCATTAAATGAATATGAATCTGGTTTGACGCTTGTTATTTTGACATAAAATGGAGTACTGTCTAACATTGTCTTCGGATTTCTTTTGGTCAAGACGTATTCAAATTGATCCAGCCATTCAATGTTAAAGGTATCTTTTATTCCATTAAAATCTTCAATTTGTATGGAATCATTTCTTTCTGCAAAGGAGGTTGTTTCGTTGTCTTCGAGAACTGTTTTGAATTTACCTTGCTTAAAATCGACCATCCGTACCTTACCTTTATCAATGCAAGAAGATAATAAAAGAAGTCCCAAAATAAAATAATAACGCATTTTATAAAGTTTAAATTCCGGTATAATTATGAGGTGTAATGGCTTTTAGTTCATTTTTAATATCCTCGGATACCTCAAGGGTATCAATAAAATCTGCAATGGATTTTTGATTGATTTTGGCGTTCGTTCTTGTGAGACCTTTTAAAGCTTCATAAGGGTCAGGATAAGCTTCTCTTCTTAAAATGGTTTGAATGGCTTCTGCGGCAACGGCCCAGTTGTCTTCCAGGTCTTTGTCAAATGCCTCTTGATTCAACAATAATTTGTTCAGGCCTTTTAGAGTTGAAGTTATTGAAATAATGGTATGCCCCAAAGGAACTCCAATATTTCTTAATACTGTAGAATCTGTCAGATCTCTCTGTAACCTTGAAATAGGCAATTTAGCAGATAAATGCTCAAAGATCGCATTTGCTATACCGAGATTACCTTCACTATTTTCAAAATCAATAGGATTTACCTTATGCGGCATTGCTGAAGAACCAACTTCTCCTTTCTTGATCTTTTGCTTAAAGTAATTCATCGAAATATACTGCCATAAATCTCTGTTCAGATCAATAATAATTGTATTGATCCTTTTTAAACCATCAAACAAAGCAGCTAAATGGTCATAATGTTCAATTTGGGTTGTTGGGAATGAGTGAGTCAATCCTAATTTATCTTGAACAAAATGGCTACCGAATCCCTTCCAGTCTTGATTTGGATATGCCACTTTATGGGCGTTAAAGTTTCCTGTCGCCCCTCCAAATTTTGCCGCGAAAGGGATATCATTTAATAAGTTCAATTGCTGCTTGATCCTTTCTACAAAAACATAGATTTCCTTACCTAATCTTGTTGGAGAAGCGGGTTGCCCATGTGTCTTTGCAAGCATAGGGATTTCACTCCAATCGTTTGACAGTGAAGTAAGTTTATCAATTAGATTATTGATCTCTGGTACATAGACACTTTCATAAGCGTCTTTTAAAGATAATGGAACAGCAGTGTTGTTGATATCCTGAGAAGTAAGTCCGAAATGGATAAACTCCTTATATGGCTGCAATTTAAGATCGTCAAATTTTTCTTTGATAAAATATTCAACGGCTTTGACATCATGATTCGTAATGGCCTCTATTTCTTTGATTCTTTTCGCATCTTCAGGAGTAAAGTCCTTGTAAATATTTTTTAAGGTTGAAAATAGATCCACATCAAATCCCTCCAGCTGTGGAAGTGGAATTTGACAAAGTGCTATAAAATATTCAATTTCAATTTTAACCCTGTATTTGATAAGGGCTTCCTCTGAAAAAAAAGCGGAAAGTCCTTCAATTTTATTTCTGTATCTGCCATCAATTGGAGAAATGGCATTCAAGGTTGTCAAATTCATCGTAATTGCGTTTTTAATAAGTTGCAAAAATAGGGGATTAGTCAATTTTATGCATCATTCTTTTATAGATTTTTTAATAATTTCCTCGCATGAGCTCTGTATCCACTTGTTCCTGTCTCCGTATTTTTTTCCAATACTGATTTTAATTCCGGATATACCCATTTTTCAAGCTTAGCCCAAAAATATAGTGTATCCATTGCAAATACCTGAGTGGCCACTTTATGCTCTTCAATGAGCCAATCAAAATTACAGGATATGATCTGTTCTTTTTCAGTTTTCGTGATCTTTATTTTTGAGGGTTTTTTTGAAAAATAATAGGAACTCCAGATACAGCAAATTTTTGAAACAGGTCGTAAAGCGCTTTCATTTGATAGGGTTGACATACCAATGATGAACTGACTTATGTATGGATTCAACAGATTTATATTTTCTAAACATACCAATTCAAGTACCCAGGCTGCTCTAATATGCAACGGATCTTCCACATCGTAGACTTTATCAATTAAATTTGGGATCAAATGAATGTTTTGAAGTATCGCTTCAGCGGCTTTGTCTCTATAGATTCTCTTTGCATTTGTGATGCATTTAAGAATATCAATAAGTTCCTGATTATCCATATTTTGTTAATTGATCACCTCAGAAAAAACAATTATTTAAATTCGTTTTCAACAAAATGACTTCCTGATTAAATCATGAGATTCGATGCAACTCTTAAAATTAAAAAATATTTCTATTTTTACCTTGGTTTTCAGGATACAAATTTGAACAACAATTTCACCTTTTTAGAGTTATTTAAATAGAAAAATCAATTGAATGTATAGATATAGTTTGTTATTAATCTGTTTTTTAAATTTTTTTATGAGCTATGCTCAGGGAGAGATCAATCAAATGGATAGTGAGGGTAATCGTCATGGAGTTTGGAGAAAATATTATAATAATGACAGAATTCGATATACAGGTAATTTTGATCATGGGAAAGAAATAGGAGTCTTTAAATATTATTCAGCATCCAATTCTGACTTTCCGATTCTGGTGAAGGAATACGAGGATCAAAGTGATCTTGCAAAAGTTAGTTTCTATACACCTTCTGGAGCCTTGGAAAGTAAAGGCTTGATGAAAGGAAAAGAGAGAGAAGGGAAATGGCTGTACTACCATCCTGATGGTAAGTCAACAATGAGCGAGGAGAATTATGTTAATGGCAAACTCGAGGGTGATTATAAAACCTTTTATCAAACAGGAGAACCTACCGAAATTACTTCATATAAAAATGGTATGCTTCACGGTAATTACAAGAAATATTCTATCAAAGGGTTTCTATACCAGGATTTTAATTATGCCAATGGTAAGTTAAATGGTATGGCAATCTATTACAGTCGTAAAACTGGTGATTTGATCAAAAAAGGGCCTTTTAAAGATGATTTACGGGTTGGTACCTGGGAAAATTATGTCGATGGTGAATTGGTCAGTACTGAGCAACCTGCTCTAAAACCAGAGAGAGATTAAATTTAAGTTTCTATCTCAATTCTTTGCAGCATGTTAAAACAAGCTTTTTGACTTGCTGATAAAACCTTTCGTTTTTTGTATCTTTGCCGACGCTAATTTTGTATCATGAAAAGAGTCGTTGTAGGACTTTCCGGTGGAGTTGATTCGAGTGTTGCTGCTTATTTGTTAAAACAGCAGGGCTATGACGTTATCGGTCTGTTCATGAAGAATTGGCATGATGACACAGTTACGATTTCGAATGAATGTCCGTGGCTTGAAGACAGTAATGATGCCATGCTGGTTGCTGAGAAACTGGGTATTCCCTTTCAGGTGGTTGATCTCAGTGAGCAGTACAAGGAGAAGATCGTTGATTATATGTTTAGGGAGTACGAGATGGGTAGAACTCCAAACCCGGATGTCTTATGTAATCGAGAGATCAAGTTTGATGTTTTTATGGACATTGCCATGGATTTAAATGCTGATTATGTGGCAACGGGTCATTATTGCAGAAAGGCTGAGGAAGAGATCAATGGCAAAAAGATATACAGTCTTCTTTCCGGTCAGGATAATAATAAAGATCAATCTTATTTTTTATGTCAGTTATCTCAGGACCAATTGGCAAAGGCTTTATTTCCGATCGGAGAATTGAATAAATCTGAGGTGAGGGAAATTGCAGCAGAATTGGATCTCGTTACAGCCGAAAAAAAAGATTCTCAAGGGCTTTGTTTTATTGGCAAAGTTCGCTTGCCTGAGTTTTTACAACAGCAGCTTAAGCCCAAAGAAGGTGTAATCATTCAGATTCCAAATGATTCCCTAATATATAATAAATCACAACCTGAGGGTTTGGAAAAAGAAGATGCACTGAAATTTAAGAGTACTAAATTTGTATACCGTCCAGAAGACGGAAAACAAGTTGGTTCACATCAAGGGGCACACTATTTTACCAAAGGTCAACGAAAAGGTCTTGCAGTTGGAGGCACGGTTGAACCCTTATTTGTGATCGATACGGATGTGAAAGAGAACATCATTTATACAGGAGAAGGTAAATTGCACAAAGGATTATACAGA
>JAAESS010000161.1 GCA_024229195.1 Flavobacteriales bacterium
ATATAATAAAAAAACAGATGAAATATATATCGCCTTGAAACTCTCCACTTTCATAAATATCCCACGTGCCGCAGCCAATTCATACTCTTAAATAAAAGCAGAAAAATCGCATTTTTTCCTGAGACATTCAAATTTAGATATGAAACAAGATTTGAATTCTGGACAATATACGTACCGAGAAGATTACGTGAAGGATTAGAGAGAGGATATCCAACAAACGACGATTCATCGTCGGCTGCGAGCAATAAGAAAAAATAAGCAAAAGATTGAAACGAGGAAGGCGTTCAAAATTCACCTGACACAGAATTCTAAACTCCCTCATTAAATTTGGTTTAAATTCTTTTGAAATAATTCTTTAATCAGACAGCTTCCTTCATTAATCAATGCTGGCTGTCTGATTAGGTCAGAATTACGCAATCAAAAAACTTAATACACCAATCTGACTGGCTCTTTTTCTCCAACCAATAAATCCCACCATTTAAATTTCATTGCTAGGATATGGTCTAATTCTCGCGTTTCAGCATGACGAGAAAAATCACTTATATCATCTAAATTTGCGGGCGTTGCTTTACAGGCAATTTCAGACCCTTCAAGTAAGTGCGTTACACCTGAAGAAAATCCTGCCCCCGCATAAACGATATAGCCATCCATTTGCATCGACGCCATATCTTGCAAGGCATATGGAATTTTCTCATCCACCGTGCCTCTCACGGATTG
>JAAESS010000162.1 GCA_024229195.1 Flavobacteriales bacterium
ATAAAATTCATAAAAGGCAAAAAAGGAACTCTTGTAAAATTAACCGTAAAAAAAATCGATGGCTCCACGGAAGTAATTACCATAACAAGAGATATTGTCGAAATTGAAGAAACCTTCTTAAAATACTCTCTTGTTGATTTGGATGATAAAAAGCTAGGAGTTATCAATCTCCCTGGATTTTACATCAATTTTAATGACAAAAATAAAAGAGATTCTGCCAAAGATATGCGAAAAGCTATCGATGAAATGAACGAGTCCGATGTAGACGGTCTTTTGATTGATTTGAGAGATAACGGTGGTGGATCCTTAAAAACTGCAATAGATATTGCAGGAATGTTTATCGATCAAGGCCCTGTAGTGCAAGTAAAATTCAGAAATGAAACTCCAATGGTATACAACGACAACGATAGCAATATTTATTGGAACAAACCATTAGTCATTCTAGTAAATGAATTGTCTGCTTCAGCATCTGAAATATTTGCCGCTGCCATGCAGGATTATAACCGCGCAATTGTAATGGGA
>JAAESS010000163.1 GCA_024229195.1 Flavobacteriales bacterium
CAAAAAAATATGAGTATTTAGATTTCCACTACATTCAACGCTTATTTAACTTGTATGGCACTAGAGTGGAATACATCCTGAAAAATGTTTCCGTTATTGAAGACCTAGGTCTGCATTTTGGCAAGGATTTATATCAAGTTGAGGTCGACTATCTGATGCAAGAAGAATTCGCATTTTGTCCTGAAGATGTACTTGAAAGAAGAACCAAACTGTATCTTTTTTTAGATTATGATAAGATTGAAGATCTGGATAATTATATGCAGAATAAAAAGGAAGGCTAGACTCAAAATATAGCAATATATATCAATAAATCATACTTCAAAAAAATGGCCAAATCAAAAAAATACATCTTGTCGATAGATCAAGGCACTACCTCTTCTCGTGGAGTTATATTTGACTCAAACTATCAGATTGTATCGATAGGACAGAAGGAATTTACTCAATTTTTCCCCAACTCTGGATGGGTTGAGCATGACCCTGAAGAGATCTGGCTTTCCACTCTAGATAGTTGTAACTCGGCAATTTCAAAGGCAAAAATATCTCCAAATCAGATAGTCTCGATAGGGATCACCAATCAACGTGAAACAACCGTTGTTTGGG
>JAAESS010000164.1 GCA_024229195.1 Flavobacteriales bacterium
ACTTCATAATTCTTAACCCCGAAAGCGGGTGCAAAACTAAAACCTTTTATTATAATCACCAAATAAATAATTAAAAAAATTGTATTTATTTTTTGATTTTTTTCTAAGACTCTATTTCAACTTGAACTTCGCTTTTAAAACAAGTGTATTACTGTTTTTAAGCGGCTGCAAAAATACAATCAAATATGAATACCAACCTAATTATTTCTTTGCTTTTTTTGCTGTTTTTTTTAGTCCAAATGCAATAAGCTGATAACGTGCAGTTTCAATCTGAAAAAATTTGAACTTTTTTCTACCTATCCACAGTTAAAATCTGATCCAAAATTATAGTGACACCATAATATATAAACCCGCTTTTTTCGACTACTTTCACAATCAATAATTTTACGATCACATTGCATACTTTATTTAAATCGGATATGTATCTTTGCGACTTTATATAATAAGCATATGATCAATATCACATTACCTGATGGAAGCGTAAAGGAGTTTGAAAAAAACACAACTCCGATGGAAGTAGCGAAAAGTATCAGCGAAGGACTGGCTAGAAATGTTATCTCAGCTGACTTTAATGGAACTACTATAGAAACCAAAACCCCTTTATCTACAGACGGTAGTCTTATCTTATATACCTGGAACAATCCAGAAGGAAAAAAAGCATTTTGGCATTCCTCAGCGCATTTATTGGCTCAAGCCATCTTGTTTTTTCATCCCCAGGCTAAATTAACCATTGGTCCGGCGATTGATAATGGGTTCTACTATGATGTTGATTTTGGAAGTGAAAATATTTCTGAGAATGATTTCAAAAAGATCGAAGATAAAATGCTTGAATTCGCTCGTCAGAAATTTGAATTTGAAATGCGTTCTGTTTCAAAAGCGGATGCACTTTCCTATTATTCAGAAAGAGGGAATGAATTCAAAGTTGAGCTTATCGAGAATTTGACGGATGGAGATATTACTTTTTGCGACCATAGTGACTTTACGGATCTTTGTCGTGGAGGACATGTCCCAAATACCGGCATCATCAAGGCAGTAAAGATCATGAGTGTAGCTGGAGCCTACTGGAGAGGAGATGAAAACAAGCCGCAATTGACAAGAGTTTACGGAATTTCTTTTCCGAAACAAAAAGAACTCAAAGAGTATCTGGCACTTCTTGAAGAAGCGAAAAAAAGAGACCACAGAAAGTTAGGCAAAGACCTGGAGCTTTTTACATTTTCTACCAAGGTAGGACAAGGACTTCCATTGTGGTTGCCTAAAGGAGCTGCACTAAGAGAACGATTGGAAAACTTTTTAAAGAAAGCACAGAAGAAAGCCGGGTATGAAATGGTGATCAGCCCTCATATTGGTCAAAAAGAACTTTATGTGACTTCAGGTCATTACGCGAAATATGGTGAAGACAGTTTTCAACCTATACATACTCCGAAAGAGAACGAGGAGTTTCTTTTAAAACCTATGAATTGCCCACATCATTGTGAAATCTATAATACCAAACCTTATTCATATAAAGATCTTCCAAAAAGATTTGCAGAATTCGGGACGGTATACAGATATGAACAAAGTGGTGAACTACATGGTTTAACAAGAGTTAGGGGTTTTACCCAAGATGATGCCCATATCTTTTGTACTCCCGAACAATTAAATGACGAATTTAATGCTGTCATCGATATTGTCTTGTATGTGTTTAGTGCTTTAGGATTTGAAGATTTTACAACTCAAATATCTTTAAGAGATCCTGACGATAAAGAGAAATACATAGGAAGCGATGAAAATTGGGAAAAGGCTGAAAATGCGATCATGAGATCCGCTAAGGAAAAAGGCTTAAAGACTGTTATTGAATATGGCGAAGCTGCTTTCTATGGTCCGAAACTGGATTTTATGGTGAAGGATGTTCTAGGAAGAAGCTGGCAATTAGGAACAATTCAGGTTGATTACAACCTACCTGAAAGATTTGATCTAACCTACAAAGGATCTGATAATCAATTGCACAGACCGGTGATGATCCACCGCGCACCTTTTGGGTCTATGGAAAGGTTTATAGCCATCCTAATCGAGCATACAGGAGGTAATTTCCCGTTGTGGTTAACACCGGAACAGGTTATTTTATTACCAATTAGCGAGAAATACGAAAATTATACCAAAAATGTTTTAAATTTGATAGAAAATTCCGAAATTCGCGCCCTCGTTGACAACCGCAATGAAAAGATTGGCAGAAAGATAAGGGATGCTGAAATGAGTAAGATTCCGTTTATGCTAATCATAGGTGAAAATGAAGAGAAAGAAGGAACAGTGTCAGTGAGAAAACATGGTGAGGGTGATTTAGGCTCATTTTCAATAGAAAAATTTGCCGATATCATACAGAAGGAAATAGATAAAACATTACAACAATTTTAAAGAAACCATTCCTTAGGGAACCAAAATAGAAGAGTTATAGCAATTAGAAGAAACAGAGGAGCAAGAAAACCTTGGAGAATTATCAAAGAGGATTTACACAAGATAAATCATAAAATTGATGCTCCTGAAGTACGTCTTGTTGGTGACAATGTCGAAACCGGCATCTATCCAATTAGAAAAGCCAGAGATATAGCCAATGAACTTGAGCTTGATCTGGTAGAGATATCTCCAAAGGCTAAACCACCAGTTTGTAAGATCATAGAGTATAAAAAGTTTCTTTATGAACAGAAGAAACGTGAAAAGGCTCTAAAATCTAAGGCTACTAAAGTTATTGTAAAAGAAATAAGATTTGGTCCAAATACGGACGAGCATGATTTTGAATTCAAAAAGAAACACGCGATCAAATTTTTAGAAAGCGGTGCAAAACTTAAGGCATATGTATTCTTTAAAGGGCGATCAATTGTGTTTAAAGATCAAGGACAGATCTTATTACTAAGATTGGCTCAGGAATTGGAAGATTATGGAACTGTTGAGCAAATGCCAAGATTAGAAGGAAAAAGGATGACTATGTTCATCGCTTCGAAAAAGAAGAAATAAAGGAGTAGTAAATAAAATATTATAAGCAAGTAATAAAAATAGGAAGAAGATGCCTAAAATGAAGACTAAATCCAGTGCTAAAAAACGTTTTAAACTAACGGGTACTGGTAAAATTAAAAGGAAACACGCTTTCAAAAGTCATATTTTGACCAAAAAAAGTAAAAAACGTAAATTGAAATTGACACATGCCGGTTTGGTTCACAAATCAGATGAGTCAAACATCAAACAACAATTAGCGTTAAAATAAACCATTGAGGTTTAAGAGGTAATTAATTATAAACCATGTGTCAGTGCTCATCAAACGATTTTAAATCTGCCTTACACAAAAAACAATTTAAAACATGCCAAGATCAGTAAATTCAGTAGCCAAAAGAGCTCGTAGAAAAAAGATTTTAAAACAAGCCAAAGGATACTTTGGACGTCGTAAAAATGTATATACAGTTGCAAAAAATGCAATTGAAAAAGCAATGCTTTATGCATATCGCGACAGAAAACAAAACAAAAGAAACTTCCGTGCATTATGGATTCAGCGTATCAACGCAGGAGCTCGTGAACACGGTTTATCATACTCTCAATTCATGGGTAAGATCAAAGCAAACAATATCGATTTGAACAGAAAGGTTCTAGCCGATCTTGCAATGAACGAACCAGAAGCTTTTAAAGCGATAGTAGATAAAATTAAATAAAACAAAATTCTTGCTTATAAGAAAAACCTGAGGCTTATACCTCAGGTTTTTTTATGCCTTGTTTTGAAATAAACAATACTTTTCAGCTTGATCAGCCCTCTTTTACAATTCGTTATCTGTCGCTTTCAGCTTTTCAGAATTTTCTGCGAGTTTGAGTTCTTCAATAATTTTATGAAGGTCACCATTGATCACATTACTCAGGTCATAGATAGTAAGTCCAATTCTGTGTTCGGTAACCCTGCCTTGAGGATAATTATAAGTTCTGATTTTTGCAGACCTATCACCACTTGAAACTAGGGTCTTTCTTTTTGCAGCATCCTCCTGTAATTTTTTCTCTAATTCAACTTCGTAAATTCTTGTCCGAAGTACTTTAAATGCCTTATCCTTATTCTTGTGTTGTGATTTTTGGTCTTGACACTGAGCTACAATTCCTGTGGGCACGTGTGTTAATCTAACTGCTGAGTAAGTCGTGTTCACTGATTGACCACCTGGACCGGATGCACAAAAATAATCTACTCTTACATCACTCATTTTTAAATCAATATCAAACTCTTCTGCCTCAGGAAGTACCATAACAGTGGCAGCTGAAGTATGCACCCTACCCTGAGTTTCTGTCTGAGGAACTCGCTGCACCCTGTGAACTCCTGATTCAAATTTCAATGTTCCGTATACATCGTCTCCGCTAACACTGAATATAATCTCTTTAAATCCTCCTGAAGTTCCTTCGCTTAGGTCTTCCAGCTCAACCCTCCATCCGTTATCAGAAGCAAACTTAGTGTACATTCTGTAAAGATCACCTGCAAATATACTCGCTTCATCACCTCCTGTTCCTGCTCTTATCTCGACAATAACGTTTTTGGCATCTTCCGGATCTTTAGGAATCAATAAGAATTTGATTTCATCTTCCAGTTTTGGGATTTTTGGTGAAGCTTCGTCTAGTTGCATTTTTGCCATCTCTACCATTTCAGCGTCAGAACCATCAGAAATGATCTCATTGGCTTCTTCAATATTCGCAAGAGCTGCCTTATATTCTTCACCCTTATCAAAGATCTTTTTTAGATCTTTATATTCTTTGTTCAGTCTAACATAGCGCTTCTGATCCATGATCACATCTGGCTGAATAATTAAATCTGCCACTTCGTCGAATCTTTGTTTTACTATCTGTAACTTATCAATCATTGTCTATGAATTATGCGGGTAAATTTAATACTTTTTAATCTTAGAAAGACATAAGAATCATTTTCTATAAAAATATTCCTGTTCATGCGAAGATTTGGCAATTTTATAATAAATTTGTTAATATAATTTAACCCCGAAAAAATTTGTATTATGAAAAAAATGCTTTCTGTATTTGTTATGTTTTCTCTCCTAATCATCAGTTGCGGAGAAACTAAAAAAGAAGACGTTAAAAAAGAGGTAGAAGCACCGAAAGAAGTTGCCGAAGAAGCTCCTGCTGCAGGAGATGATTTGATCGCAATGGGTGAAAAACTTTTTACGGACAAGACATGTGTTTCTTGTCATCAAGCTGATGCTAAGATCGTTGGACCATCGATAAAGGATATCGTGAAAGTTTATGATCAATATGATGCCAGTCTTGTTGCATTTTTAAAAGGTGAGAAAGAAGCGATTGTAGAAACAGACGCTGGACAGGTAGCCATCATGCAGGCTAATCTTGATGGTTTTGTAAAAGACCTAAAAGATGAGGAACTTCAGGCTTTGGCTGCTTACATGAAAAGTGTAAAATAAGATTTCTCAATTTTTGAAATAAAAAAACCTTTCGCACATGCGAAAGGTTTTTTTATTGAGTTTATTTTCAAATGAACTATACCACTCCTTGGGCCAACATGGCGTCTGCCACTTTTACAAAACCGGCAATATTAGCTCCTTTTACATAATCGATATAACCGTCTTCATCTTTACCATATTTGATACAAGAATCATGAATATTGCTCATTATTTCTCTTAATTTACCATCAACTTCCTCTCTTGTCCAATTCAATCGCAGAGAATTCTGACTCATCTCCAAACCGGAAGTGGCAACACCTCCTGCATTCGAAGCTTTACCTGGTGCATACAAAATCTTCGCATCAAGAAAGGCGTGAACGGCTTCTAAATTAGATGGCATGTTTGCACCTTCACTAACAACAAAACATCCGTTAGACAATAATGCTTTAGCATCATCACCAAGCAGTTCATTCTGAGTTGCACAAGGCAATGCGATATCACACTTCTCGTTCCAAGGTGTCTTCCCCTTTACAAATTTCGCAGATGGATATTGTTTCACATACTCACTGATTCTACCTCTTTTTTCATTCTTTAGCTCCATTACAAAAGCTAGCTTATCAGCATCGATACCATCAGCATCAAAAACATATCCTGAAGAATCTGATAAAGTAACAACTTTAGCTCCCAACTGAGTTGCTTTCTCAGTAGCATATTGAGCCACGTTACCTGACCCTGAAACCAATACTGTTTTTCCTTTCAAATCATCATTTCTGGTCTTTAACATACTTTCTGCAAAATAGACAGTCCCGTAACCAGTTGCCTCCGGACGAATCAAAGATCCACCCCATGACATTCCTTTTCCTGTTAAAACTCCGGTAAACTCATTTTTAAGGCGTTTGTACATTCCATACAGGTAGCCAATTTCTCTACCTCCTACACCAATATCTCCGGCAGGAACATCTGTATTTGGCCCAATATGTCTGTAAAGTTCAGTCATAAAACTCTGACAAAACCTCATAATCTCATTATCAGATTTACCTTTAGGATCAAAATCAGAACCACCTTTTCCACCACCCATAGGAAGGGTTGTCAGACTGTTTTTAAAAACTTGTTCGAATGCTAGAAATTTTAAAATACTCATATCTACTGTTGGATGAAAACGCAGTCCTCCTTTATAAGGTCCGATCGCCGAATTCATCTGAATTCTATATCCACGATTTACACAAATTTCTCCCTCATCATCAACCCAGGCGACTCTAAAAGTGATTGCTCTTTCAGGCTCAACCATTCGCATCAAAATATTCTTACCATGATAAATATCTTTGGTCACGATATATGGAATCACCGTTTCGGCTACTTCCTGAACAGCTTGCATGAATTCTGATTCATGGCCATTTCGTGCACCTACCTCTTCCATAAAGGCTTCTATAATTTTTGAGTTCATAATTTTATGGGGTTTAATTTATTATAACTTGATTTTTTCATGGCAAAAATAATTAAATTCCTAATAACCTACTACGGAATAGGTTTTTAATTTCGATAAATTTTAACTTATTTTTCCGGATATTAGAAGCTGATTTGCCAAGCTCAAAAATTGCAGTCGATTAAAACCAGATTCCCACAAAAAAATGTAAATTTGCCTTCTAAATTTATTTGGAGAAATGAAGCAAAAAATAATTGATTATTTAAATGATATACAAGCTTTTAGCACTGATAATTCAGAAAGTATTGAGGCTTTTAGAATCAAGTATTTAGGAAGCAAAGGAATTATCAAAGAGCTTTTCGCTGATTTCAAACAGGTAGAACCTGCTTTAAAGAAAGAAATTGGTCAGTCTCTAAATAAGCTGAGAAATACTGCGACCGATAAGATCAATGAGCTAAAAGAGAATTTAGAAACTGTCGGATCTGAAAAAAATATCTATGGAGATTTAACCCGTCCGGGAGAACAGATTGAACTCGGATCAAGACATCCGATTTCAATAGTTAAGAATCAGATCATAGATGTGTTTTCAAGAATTGGCTTTACAGTATCGGAAGGGCCTGAAATTGAAGATGACTGGCATAACTTTACAGCTTTAAATTTACCCGAATACCATCCTGCAAGAGACATGCAAGACACTTTTTTTATAGAAAAGGATCCTGACATGCTATTGCGTACGCATACCTCCTCAGTTCAAGTGAGGTATATGGAAAATAATAAACCTCCCATCAGAACTATTTCTCCGGGCAGGGTATTTAGAAACGAAGATATTTCTGCAAGAGCGCATTGTATCTTTCATCAAATAGAAGGCTTGTATATTGATACCGATGTGTCTTTTGCCGATCTAAAACAAACACTCTTATATTTCACCAAAGAAATGTTCGGTAAATCGAAGATCAGGTTAAGACCTTCTTATTTCCCTTTCACCGAGCCTAGTGCAGAAGTAGATATATACTGGGGATTAGAAACTGAAACAGACTATCGAATTACAAAAGGAACGGGATGGCTCGAAATTATGGGTTGTGGAATGGTTGATCCTAATGTCCTGAAAAATGCCAATATTGATCCTGAGGTTTATACTGGATACGCCTTTGGAATGGGAATCGAGAGAATTGCCATGTTATTATATCAAATTCCTGATATCAGAATGTTCTATGAAAATGACATTAGATTTCTGGAGCAATTTAAATCAGTAATGTAACTCATGCAGGATCTGAAAGAATTTTTATTTGACCAGGGTTATGTAAGGATCAAACTAAAAAAAACCATCACTAACCATTTTGAGATCAAAGCCAAAATAAATGGAGTTAAAGGGAATTTTATCCTCGATACGGGCGCTTCAAAATCATGTGTTGGCATAGTTGATAGCGATCATTTTGAGCTAAAAACTAAAGCCTCTGAACACAAAGCAAGCGGTGCAGGTCCGAGCGAGATCGATACTTTGATTTCAAGTAAAAACAATATTGCTATTGGCAAATTCAAACTCAAAAAGATCTCTTTGATCCTGATCGATCTCAGCCATATCAATAAGGCACTTGAAAAACAAGAAGTCAGTCCTGTAAAAGGAATACTGGGAGCTGATGTTCTTCTCAAAGGAAAGGCGATAATTGACTACAATAAAAAGTACTTATATTTATTGAACAAAAAGAAAAGCTCATGAGCACTCAGGATAACAGATATAGTCGACGAGGGGTTTCCGCTCAAAAAGAAGACGTACACAAAGCCATAAAAAATGTGGATAAGGGGCTTTTCCCTAAAGCGTTTTGTAAGATCGTTCCTGATTATCTTACCAATGATAAGGATCATTGTTTGGTGATGCATGCCGATGGTGCAGGAACTAAATCCTCTCTTGCTTATATGTACTGGAAAGAAACCGGTGATATTTCTGTTTGGAAAGGTATTGCTCAGGATGCGCTTATCATGAATATTGATGACCTTTTATGCGTTGGAGCCACAGACAATATCGTTCTTTCTTCAACGATCGGTAGAAATAAGAATCTTATCCCGGGAGAAGTCATCTCGGCCATCATCAACGGGACAGAAGAATTACTCAGTGAATTGAATTCTTTTGGCGTTCAAATTCATTCGACCGGAGGTGAAACTGCAGATGTTGGAGATTTGGTGAGAACCATCATTGTTGATTCAACTGTTACCGCAAGACTTCGAAGAGATGAAGTTATTGATAATGCCAATATTGCAGCTGGTGATGTTATTGTCGGGTTATCCTCTTTTGGTCAGGCTACCTATGAAAAAGAATACAATGGCGGAATGGGAAGTAATGGACTTACCAGTGCCAGACATGACGTGTTTTCAAATTATTTAGCCGAAAAGTATCCAGAGAGTTTTGATCATGCTGTTCCAGATGACCTTGTTTATTCTGGAGGAATTAAATTGACAGACCATATAAAAGGTGTTGATATTGATGCCGGAAAATTAGTCCTTTCACCAACCAGAACCTATGCTCCTATCATTATCAAAATGCTTGAGAAGTATAGAAAAAGTATCCATGGAATGGTGCACTGTAGTGGTGGAGCACAGACCAAGATCCTTCATTTTGTTGAAAATCTTCATATTATAAAAGATAATTTATTTGAAGTTCCTCCTTTATTTGAACTAATTCAGCAACAATCTCAAACCAGTTGGAAAGAAATGTATCAGGTATTTAACTGTGGTCATAGAATGGAATTATATGTACCAGCAGAAATTGCTGATGATCTGATCAATATTTCCAAATCCTTTGGAGTGGACGCCCAAATTGTGGGAAGGGTTGAGCAATCAGAATCTAAAAAACTGAGTATCAGCAGTACCTATGGAAAATTTGATTATTCCTAGTTTTTATCTGTAACAAATTTTATTTTAGCGATACCAATAGTAAAACCAAACTTGATGGTATCAGATTTTGTAGGATTAGAATGGAAACAATTCATTCGATCGTCTTATTGGCAAAAAAGTGTTGCCTTAAACATTGTACTTGTATTTATAGCCCTCTATTTCATTCTTGTTTTTTTAGGCTTGGGCATAGGTCTTTATCCTTTGTTAAAAGAGAAATTTCCTGAAAAGGATCCTTTTACAATAGTAAACCAGTTTCTTTTTTACTGGTTCCTTGCCGATTTACTGATGCGGTTTTTTTTTCAAAAGCTTCCTATTATGAGCGTAAAACCCTTGTTGGTTTTACCAGTCAAAAAAAGTAAGATCGTAAATTATGTACTCAGTAAATCTATTTTTTCATTTTTCAATTTTCTACCATTGTTTACGGTTATTCCTTTTGGAACTATTCTGATCATGAAGGGTTATGATCTGAATATGGTTTTAAATTGGATGCTTTTACTTGTCATTGCCACACAGATCATTAATTTTTTAAATTTTATTATTGAAAGTAAGTCATCGGCTACTGATCTGGCCATGCTGCCAATACTGGCTATTATAGGCACTTTATACGCGCTGAATCATTTCGATATTCTGGAATTTGATAATTATATATTCAGATCTGTGACCTGGATTATCTCAAATTCATTGTATCTGGTAATCCCATTTCTGCTGCTTGCAATAATATATTTTGTCAATTTTAGAATGCTGATCAGCCAATTGTATCTTGACCAATCCATGAAATCTAAAGAAACGATCGTTTCTTCATCTGATCTATCCTGGACAAACCGATTTGGAGGAAGTGCTCCTTTTTTACAACTAGACCTGAGAATGCTTTGGAGAAATAAAAGACCGAGATCCTCTATTTTTATTGTTATTATAGGTCTTTTTTATGGATTGATATTCTATCCTAATCCAACTTATCAAAGCATGCCTGCGATGTATGTTTTTGTTGGAATATTTGTGACCGGTATTTTTCTGATCAATTTTGGACAATTTATCCCAGCATGGGACAGTGGTTATTATAAATTATTGATGAGTCAGAATATCCCCTATAAGGATTACTTACAATCTAAATATCTCTTAATGGCGAGTAGTGCTTTTTTGATGTTCGTGTTGAGCATTCCTTATGTGTATTTCGGATGGCAAATCTTACTGATCCATTTTGCTGCAATGATCTACAATGTAGGAGTCAATACCCATGTTTTGCTGTTTGCCGGATCGTTCAATAGAAAAAAGATAGATCTATCGCAAAAGGCCGCTTTTAATTATCAGGGAACCGGTGCCGTTCAATGGATCATAGGGATTCCTTTGATGTTTCTTCCATTGGGTGTGTTTTATCTACCCTACAAACTCATTAATTTTGAAAGTGGTATTGCCGCCCTTATCGGGATCGGAATTCTAGGTTTTCTCTTTCATGAAAAACTCATGAAGCTGATCACTAAAAAATATATTGACTCTAAATACAAAATGATCAATGCTTTTGATCAGGATAATTAAACAGTTATGATAAACGCAACAGATCTCAGCAAAAAATACGGTCAAAAAACCGTACTGAATATACCATCTCTTGAAATCCCAAGAGGACAGTCCTTTGGCCTGGTAGGAAATAATGGAGCTGGTAAAACCACCTATTTCAATCTGATCCTTGATTTAATTCAACCTACTACAGGTAAAATATTAAATAATGAAATTCAAGTCAATCTAAGTGAAGAATGGAAGCCTTTTACTTCAGCCTTTATTGATGAGAGTTTTTTGATCGGCTATCTGACTCCTGAGGAATACTTTGACTTTATTGCGAGACTGCGTGGTGTTAACCAAGTTGATCTGAATACTTTTCTGAAACAATTTGAAGAGCTCTTTAATGATGAGATACTGGGTCAAAAGAAATACCTACGAGATCTTTCCAAGGGAAATCAAAAAAAAGCCGGCATTGTGGCGGCACTGATTGGTCAGCCAGAAGTTGTTATTTTGGATGAACCATTTGCAAATTTAGATCCTACAACGCAGATTCGGTTAAAGAAAATACTCAAAAAAATCAACGAAGAGTCAAGTTCCACCTTTTTAATCTCAAGTCATGACCTTGGTCATATCACAGAAGTTTGCGAAAGAATTGTTGTCTTAAACAAAGGTGAGATCATAAAAGATCTTAAAACTTCGGGTGAAACATTAAAAGAATTGGAGCAATTCTTTGCTGAATAAAAAAATATACCTAACTTGCTTATGTAAAAGATAATTAGGTATATCTAGACATGGCAAATCAAAAACTTTATAAAGGGTCTTTACAAACCATCATTTTAAAATTGCTTGAAAATCAAGAAAAAATGTATGGCTATGAAATTACCCAGAAAGTAAAGGGTATTACTCAAGGTGCTTTAACGATTACTGAAGGTGCTCTTTATCCTGCTTTACACAAACTTGAGGCAGAAGGATTATTAGATGTCGAGATTGTACATATAGGTAATCGATACAGAAAATACTACAAGCTTACTGAACAAGGCACAAAGGAAAGTACACATAAATTAAAGGAACTGCAGGAGTTTATTCGGACCATGCAAACCA
>JAAESS010000165.1 GCA_024229195.1 Flavobacteriales bacterium
AATATAGTATGATAAATACAAATTCTTTCTGATTCTATTCCACTCGTTTTAGAAATCATATACCCTCCTATTTGGGTCGAAAAAACTTTCAATTTATAATTGACAGAAATCACTTAAAATTATCATAAAAATTATTACATTTGCACTTTATTTAGAATTAGTTTAAATAAAAATAAGCAAATAAATGTCAACTTCAATACAATTCTATACAGTCTTTGATTATGCCTCCATCGATATGGATACGGCAAAAAAGAAACAAAAATGCTGTAAAAAATATAAGAAAAAGGGCAAGTTCAATTGCAGTAATTGTCCAAAGCTCTAGTCGCTATGGCGAAATTGATCTTCTATATTCATTTCTTCGCTATTGGATTGTGAAATTTCTGTTCGGTAAATAAAAACTCACCTTCATAACATTTTTAAGGCATTTCGTCCAAAATCATTTTCTGCTTTTCCCTAACTTTTTTTATTTAGTGGTCTGTTAATGGAATTAAATAGGTATCGACTAACCAAACTTTTTTATTCTTAACCAATTATTTAGTTAGCCAAAACAATAACATAGATTGATTTTGTTGGCGACATGATAATATTATTTTGATTCTAAGAAGAAATCTGACAAATAAATGTCGCCGTTAGCGTTAAATAATTAAGATAGCTTATCAAACTGCAACCTTCCCTTAAGGTTGCAGTTTTTATTTATAAAGTCTTGATCTTATTCCAGACTTTTATTTCATCTTCTTCGCTTAACCCATCTTTTACCTCAACATCTAATCCATCGCTGATTCCCAAGGTTACATCTCGTCGTTCAAATTCCTTTTCACCAACTTTAACTTCAACAAAAGGTTTTTTGGTCTTTTCGTCAAATTGAACCAATGCTTCTTTAATTGATAATACACTGTCTGCTCTTGCAAGTATGATACTCGCATTTGCGCTAAGTCCTGCTCTGATAAAAGTGGTATCAGCTTTTTGTAAAGTTCCTTTGATCTCAAATTGAATTGCACCGTTCTCCAGTTTTCCTTTCGGGGCAATATAATCAAGCACTGCATCAAATGTCGCATTTTCAATTGCTCCAACAGTGATTTCCAAGGGATAACCCTCTTTGATCTTACCAACTTCAGATTCATCAACTTTTCCTTCAAATATCATACGATTCACATCGGCTAAAGCTGCAATCGTGGTTCCTTCATTAAAGTTATTGCTCAATATTACCTGATTACCAACTTCAACAGGCATCTCTAAAACCATTCCTGAAACTGTAGACCGAATCAAAGTATTTGCAGAATTACCCAGTCCTTTTGTCGATCCTGTTTTCACAATATCAAAATTTTTCTGTGCAGCTCTATATGATTGTTGGGCCTGCTTATAACTCACTTCTGCCCTTTCCATTTCCTGCTTAGAAATTACGCCCTTGTCAAATAAACCTTTTTGCCTGTCATGACGTCTTTTTTCATCATTCAAAGCTATTAATGCTGTTTCTATCGCATTATTTGCCTGGTTCAATGCAGCCAGATTAGGGACAACTTTGATTTTAGCAATCAAATCATTGGCTTCTATCAAATCTCCACCTTCTACATATATTTCCTCGATAATTCCAGAAATATTTGGCTTGATAATTACTTCTTCCAAAGGGAGTATACTACCAGTAGCTACCGTTTTATTGACAATGGTTTTATTCGATGGTTTTTGAGTTTCATATACCACGGGATCCTCCTGATTCTTAGAATAGAGGTAATACATCGCACCTCCGAATGAAATAAGGATAAATACTAGGATAAAAATGGTTACTGACTTTTTCATTGTTGTTATTTTTCAATTTTAGTTATTCTGTACTTAAGGCCTCAATCGGGCGTACTTTAATCGCATTTTGAGCAGGTATTAGTCCTGCAAGTAAACCTGAAATGATCAAGATTGAAAGTGCTACGGTTATTACACCCAGATTCACACTTGGATTCGCGAACATATCAATAGGATCTGTCATTTCGAGTGCATAATTCAGACCATAAATCAAAAGTGCACCAAAAACGATCCCTGCCATACCTGAAATTATTGTGAGGAAAACAGATTCCACGAGTATCTGACTTCTGATTTTTCCAGGTGTAGCCCCTAAAGCACGACGAATCCCAATTTCTTTGGTTCTTTCTTTTACAACGATCAACATGATATTGCTTACCCCAATCACCCCTGACAATAAGACAAGGATTCCTACAAAATATGCAATAACCTTCAAAGCCGTAAATAATGTGAGCACTCTGCTAAACTGCTGGTATAAATCAAAATGTCCTACGGCTCGTTGATCTTCCGGATGGATTTTATGATTCTTTTTGACCAAATCAAATATTTGCGTCTTGATTTCAGTAATTGGTGTGTCATCCTCTGCAGTGATCGCCATCCATCCCACTTTATCTCCTCTGTTAAATGCTTGAGAAAATGCAGTAAATGGCACATAGATCTGCTTTGATTCTTCCTCGCTATCACCTCCTGAAGTTTTCTTTTCATAGGTTCCTATCACCATAAAATTTACACCATTTATCTTGAGATATGTTCCTAATACTTCTTCACCCACATCATAGAGACTTCTTTTCACGCCTTGACCAATGATCGCCACCTTTCTTTTATTCTCGATGTCATTATAATTGATAAATCGGCCCTGAGTAATGTCCATCGGCTCCTGTTTTATGATCTCAGGGTAATCTCCATAAACATCGAATCCTCCTGTTTTTAAACCTCTGATCACATTTGAACTGCCTCTGTATCCACCAAGGCGATTTCTCGGTGATACATATCTTAGATTATCTATATTATTTCTGATGTCTCGAACATCATTCAAATCATAACTATACCTTCTGCCTTTGGCCATTCCCTGATAAGATTTACTCACAGTTTGTGTCCACATAAACATAGAATTCGTTGCAATATTTCCAAAATCTGCACGGATACCATTTTCAAGTCCTTTTCCTGCAGCCAGTAATAAAATTAAAATGAAAATACCCCAAAAAACACCGAAGGCAGTAAGTAGGGTTCTCACCCAATTACTGGTGAGTACTTCAAGAATTTCATTCCATTTATCTCTGTTAAACATTCTCTTTATTTTATTCGTCTTTTAAAGCCTCTATTGGCTGAATACTTGCTGCTCTCCAAGCAGGGAAAAATCCGGCAACTGCACCCGCTATGATCAAAACAATTACCATCGTGAAGGCAATAGAGAAATTAACTGATGGATTAACCACATAGTCTACTTCCACATTAGGACCCACTATTTCAAGTAGTCCCATGCTTAAAATCAGTCCTGCGAATCCTGATACAGCGGTCACAAAAATAGCCTCTTGAAGGATCATACCAACAATTGACCAGGGTTTGGCTCCCAAGGCTTTTCTAATCCCGATCTCTCTTGTTCTTTCTTTAACAATGATCAGCATAATATTGCTTACACCTACTACTCCGGCAATAATGGTACATATTCCAACGAACCAGAAAAAAAAGGCAATATTGTCAGTTAGCGTGTAATATCTTTTTGCTTCGTCCAGCATATTGTGAACATTTATGGCACTATTGTCATCGGGAGATACCGTATGAACATCTTGAAGATAACGCTTAATTTCAGCTGTAAAAATATTAGAAGCTTTTACAGCTTCGTCAAAACTTTTCTCAGGTTTCAAAGTGAAAGATAAATTGTTCACCCTATCAAGTCCGTTGAAAACACCTTGTGCAGTTGTAAAGGGAATAAATAAATTGTTCTCCTCACGATCACCACCTATGTCACTGTAAATTCCTACAATTCTAAAATTAATCCCGGAAATCTGTAAATATTCCTCGAGGGGATCTTCAACATTTTTTAAAAGTTCCTGCTTTATTTTATTGCTAATCACTACAACCTTCTTCTTCTGATCAAGATCCATTTGATCGATATAGCGACCAGCTGTCATTATCTGATTCTCGATTTGCTGATAATTGGGATAAACACCACTGACCGAATAAGAAACTGATTCATTCTTGTAATTTGTGGTTGTTCCCCATGGAACTCTGAAAATGGCCGATTTATATTCCAATTGATCAATATAGGAGTCATATATATAATCAAAATTGTCATTCTTCATTTGAATCCTTCTGCCGGGATTCAATCCTTTATGTTCTTTGGTAGTTAATTGGGTCCATACCATGATCCTGTTACTGGCATCCCTTTCAAACTCTTTTTTTATTCCATTCTCCATACCTCTGCCAAAGCCGAGAAGTACAACAAGAATAAAAATTCCGGAAGCAACAGACAAACCAGTTAGAAAAGTTCTTAGTTTATTTTTTCTAATTGTTTCAAAAATTTCCTGCCAGCGATCTAGATCAAACATAGAGACAAGTTTTCATAAAGGTCATTCATTTCCCCTTAGATAAATAGACGCTCAAATGTGTGTGATTGTTACAGTAAATTAAATAATTTTCTCAGTCATCAATTATTTATAGAAAAAGTCTCTATCAATCACTAATTAACCAAAATTCTTAATTAAAATTGGTGTGTTGGATACAATAAAATCATCATGGTCAGATAAAAATTCGCATATAAAATATCCTTTCTTATCAAAAAGATGATGATTCCCAAAAATGGCTTCGTTTTTCGAATATAAATGAATTTTCCATTACGAAAACGATATTGAATATTGATATTTCAAAAATTATACAGAAAAATTATTAAAGTGACAATTATCATAGTATGATTTTTTAAATGACCTTAAATTTATAGTAATATTAAAAACAACCGCCATGTTAGTTAAAAAATCCCCGAAAGCCGAAATTGGAGCCTACAGTAAAATTTTTTTTCAGTTAGGTTTATCATTGTCATTAGTGATCATCTATATTGCCATAGAGTGGAAAAGTTTTGACAGAACAGTAAGCGACTTAACCGCTACGAATATCCAAGAGGAGGAAGTAATTGATATTCCTATCACAGAGAGAATACTCGAAGTAAAGCCTCCTCCACCTCCTCCACCTGCACCTGAAGTAATTGAAATTGTTGCAGATGAACAGGAAATTGAAGAAACTGTTCTGGAATCGACTGAGACAGATGAATCAGAATATATCGAAGTCATAGAGATGAGTGATATTGATGAAGTTGTTGAAGATGAAAATGTCGAAGAAGATATTCCTTTTGCGATAATAGAAGATCCTCCGGTATTTCCAGGGTGTAAGGGCACGAGAGCTGAAAAGAAAAAATGTATGCAACTAAAGATCACACAGCATATCAGTAAGAATTATAATACTGGATTATCTCAGGATCTTGGATTGTCTCCCGGAAAAAAGAAGGTCTACGTAATTTTTAAAATTGATAAAACCGGTAAAATTTCAAATGCCAGAGCCAGAGGACCACATAAAAGGTTAGAAAAAGAAGCATTGAGAGTAGTAAACATGCTTCCACAACTAACACCGGGTAAACAAAGAGGTGTGCCAGTAGGAGTTTCTTACACGCTTCCGATTACTTTACACGTTCAAATCTAATTCCATAAATAATATTAAGTTAAAAAAAGTTTTAGTTTAAGAAGAGGTTAACATCAGTCAACCTCTTCTTTTTTATGGTAAATTTCTAGTCATTTAAATGGTAGTTCTTTGACATTTCATGTCGTATCTATTTCAAATAATTGCCTTAAATTTGCTTCGTAAATCAAACCGATGAAGAATTTATTTATCTCACTTCTATTTTGTTCAGGATCAGTATATTTAGTTACTGGCCAAGAGATTATTCCATTTCCTGATGTCAGTGAAAATCGCATAGTAGTTTACAATCAGGTTGAAATTATCGAAGATTATAATTACAGTTTATATACTAAAGAGTATCAAGATGCTTTAAAAAATATTGATCTTAAAATTCAGACAATAGACAGGCAGATTGAAAATGAATCAAAAAAAATCGATAGCGCTTCCTTACAGTCAGAAAAAGCCAAATTGATAAAAGACAGGTCCAAACTTATTCAGGAAGCGGAGCTACTAGAGGATTTGAATAAATTTTATTGATTTTTCCCTATAATTTATTATGCAGCTTTGTTTGGATGTTTCATAACCTTATCGATCATGAACCATTCATTGCAATTTATTAATCTATACCAGGTATTTAACGACGTTTTTCTTTACAATTGTTTAACAGCATACGACAATTTATGTCGTAACCATAACGTGGAATTATTAATACTTTTACATCATAAATAAAAACAACAAAAGATGAAAAAGCTATTGAATCTTATCGAACAGGTTAGATTTGCAGAATTGGATAAGATTGTCATCATAAAAGATCTGCAAGAGAAATCGCAAAGGATAAAAGATCGATCAAACCATAGTTTCGGAAAATAAATAGTGTAAATGAAAAACTGAAAAATAATAATTTCCCATTATATTTTTGTCAATTAAGTTTGATCTTGAGTAAACTCATATTGACAAGCCTCATTTCGCAGCAGCAAAGTGAGGCTTTTTTTTGTAGCAACCCCAAACAACTTTGATATCGCCTGATATATGTGCACAAGCTAAATTTCTAAAAATTTAAATTTTGTAGATGAATCTATACCAATAAACTTTGCAATATTTAGAAAGTAAAAATCTTTATTAAAATTTTTTGTTCAACTTATTTGCTTATAAGTTAAACAATACGTATCTTTACCTTATTAAACGTCAAATGATTCTAAACACAACATATACAAATAAAGATAATGATGAGATTATAAATGACCTAGTCGGTTATCCCTATAGTTTTTTTAAAAAACTAAAGATGAAAGGTATAGGTTCTGGTAGAATGATTATAGATGAGGTGAGTCCCAAACTTGAAAAAGCTGTCCTTAATGGTTCGGATTTAAATTATGCAAATATCGAGCTAAGACCAAAAGGCATCTTGGTTAGAATCACCAGACGGCTTGACAACTTTACATGGATCATTCCGTACTATCAACTATACACGTACATGACCAATGGTTTCAGTATCCATGGTCAGGGAGAATTTTTACACTTTAGAAACGATCGATTTTTAAAGGATAACAAAAGCTTCATAAAAAAAATGTTGAATCTTAAAGTAATATTTACAAAAGACTATTATATCTAAACCTAAGTCCAATGAGAACCCTAAGTATACTTATCATCTGCCTTACGTTGGCAATTTTTTATAGCCTAGCTAGGTACCAACAAAATAAATTTGATGCGAAACTTCAAAAAATAGATGCTGTCGAAAATAACAGAATACACGAAACAAGTATCGGGTTATATTTAGATCCGTATGTGGACATTGAGGAGGATTTTTCTATGGAGGTTACAGGAAAAGAACATAGATATCTTAATACTGGCTTATCTTGCATCGAGCATGTGTACCAAAGCAAAAAGAAACATGTCATGGTAGCCCAAACTGAACAAAATTATTCAAGTCTTTCTGGGTCATAAACTAGTATAATTTTTACAATATTTGAAAAAGAGACACTAGATAAGGTCCTATAAAAATAAGGAGTGTTGAGGGGCACTCTTCTTTGAGTATCAAAGATATTTTTAATGGATCTTTTTTTTATTGCCAATAACCAATTTACATTGGCTTTCACTAATTTTGATATTTGTATGATAAGATTTGACTATCTGAATGAATCGAAAAATAAAAAACACTTTCAATCCAATACCCATTAGTATAAAATAACTTGCATCAATTAGGTTTTGATTTGTTGAACGCAGATATAAGCCCGATAAAAAAAGTAATAAACCTGCTGCTAAAAAAATCAATTCTTTACCTGGCCGGTATTCTCCGCTTCTGGCTTTTGAAATAATATAAATTGTTTTACAAACTACTCCCAAAATGATTAAAATTAACCCACTAGTTTCATAAGCACTTGTCTTCTTTACTAGCACACCTACAACAAGTAAAATAATCCCAAAAAACAATAAAAATTTTGATTTCATGTCTTCAAAATCCAAAGTCATAAAATTAAATCATGTAAAGAATAATTCTTATGACTTTTATCATGTCGGAATAAGCTGGCTGGTAATTGAATTAATTAAACTCCACATCATATCCAAACAGCGGAATTTCAAGCCCAACTATAAATCGCCATCGATTTATTGAAATTCTTGACGGGTCTTCATTTTGGGGTAAATCAACTATCGGAAAGTCAATCGGCTCACCAAAATCTCCAGCAGCTCTTGTATAGGTAGTTCCAAGCACAACTTTGAGTTTTTTTAGTTTAATATCAAGTCCCAGACCATAGTGCATATAATCTGCATCAAAATTAGCTTCTCTTTCTTCATTTTCAATCAAATCGAAAATATTAGCACTAGATTTTATAGGTGAAAAGTCTGTGGAAAAACTACCGTAAATATTCAATTTTTCATTTAAGAAAAACTCAGCACCAATTCCAAAATTAATGACTGACCTGAGACTTTCGCTAAATATAAAACTTTCAGTTCCATCCTCAACAGGCGGAATAACCAAAACATCATATTCAGACAATCCACCATGCCAATCTGCTTTAAAATGTAATTTGTTTTTACCAAATGGCCAACCTATTCCAAATGATATTCCCATCGGAACCTTTCTCGTAGTTTCAAGATCTTCAAAATCATCAAATAAAAATTCCTCTTCCTCAACCCCTGATAAGAATTTTTGATACTGAAATTTTCCTCCTCCAAAAATCTCCAAATATGGAAAATCAACATTTAGGCCGAGATCCAGTTTATCCAGTTGCCATGCAAGACCCAATTTCCAGAACATCCCATAAGAGTTTTGCCCGAATTTAATTTTGTTATTAAACAAATCAACTCCCTGATTTTCAAATAAACTGGCAAATCGTAAATCATATAAAGACGAATAATTATAGACAGACACAAATGTTGAGATACCGATACTTAAATTATCCTTTAATTTCATTCCCCATGAAATACCAAACCACTCATCGGTTCTCTTATTATCCAGTTGATAGTCTCCAACAAGACGATCTTGTTCATCAAAATCATCACCAAATTCATCAAGGTCTATTTCACGATTTATGTTAAAATTGAACCTTGATCTTTCCTTTGATAAAAATGCATAAGCAAAATGATGCTTTTCCCATTTTTCAATTTTAAATGTTCCCGCAATCAAACTAGGTACGCCCTCAAATTTAGAATCACTTATTTTACCGTTATTACCGAAAACATTTTTTAAGTTCAGGGTATTCACCTGATAGGCTTTCGCATTAATTGTAAATACCGGGTCCTCGATCAATGCAAGACGCGCAGGATTGTAATAAGTTAAGCCAAGATCATCAACACTACCTGTTACGTTTCCACTCAACAGAATTGATCTATTTCCGAAATTCTCCTGATTGTAATAACCTTGTGCTATACTTAAGAACGGAAAAATGAATACAATAAAAGTTATGTGTTTAGCCCGAATATTCATCTGGAGGGAGTTTTAAGCTCCTTAACGTTAATGATTTTATGACAATTAGAGGAGTTAATCAATATTATTCTATATCAGAAAAAGAAAATCAACAGGGTCAAATTTTTGACAATTAAACAATTTCTCAAAGATCCCTAAAAAAGAGATAAATTTCTTAACTTTACCTTTCTAAAAAAAAGCCATGTGTTCTGTTTTCAATCATGGCATTTTACTAACTAATTAAACTTTATAAAATGAAATTAAAATTTTCTATTCTAGTATTATTCCTAATTGCTTTCTCATTTAATGGCGTTGCTCAAAAAGATGTTTCCGCTAAATCTGCAGAAGCGATTAAAGAATTGAAACAAACAAACGACAAGATTTCCAAGTACTTTAGCTCAGCTTATGGCTATGCTGTTTTTCCTTCAATAGGTAAAGGTGGATTAGGTGTTGGTGGCGCAGCAGGAAATGGCACTCTGTATAGAGGAGGATCTATAGTTGGAGATTGCAAAATGTCACAAGTAACCATTGGATTCCAAGCAGGTGGACAGGTGTATTCTGAAGTTGTTTTTTTTAAGGATAAAAAAGCTTTTGATCGCTTTGTTGGAGATAATTTTGAATTTGCAGCTCAGGCAACAGCAGTAGCAGTAACAGCTGGTGCATCTTTTGAAGTAGACTATAGAGATGGTATCTTAATTTTTACACATGCGAAAGGTGGATTAATGTACGAAGCTTCAGTTGGAGGTCAAAAATTCAAAACAGAAATGAGATAAATTCTAAAATTTATAAAAGTAAAAAGCCTGTTAGTTCGAAACTAACAGGCTTTTTTGATACAATAATTAGTCCTTATTACTTATTCATGTTCTGAATTCAGAAATAATCTGGTTAGTGTATATTTTCCTTTGATTAATTTGATCGGTTAAACAATATTCCAACACTAAAAAAGACCCTTACCTTATTTATATCATTTACATAAGATACATCAAAATTAAGTGGTCCTAAAAAGGAGTGATAAGCAAAATTTACTCCAGCTGAGATGATACTGCTGGTTTCAAGTGCATCTGACCATCTACCTGATGGTGAAAAAGCATTTTCGATATATTCATCAAAATCATCAAAACCAACAGTTGCAAGATTCACATGGGGGGTGAAGTAAAATTTGGAAAAAGGATTTAATTGCAGTCCCAGATTCAATCGCATCATCTGACTTACAAAAATTTCATCCTCATGTAATCCAGGAAATACGTATGTCCCTTTTCTCGGTGAAGTAACTGTTCCTCCTAATGCATAAGCCGCCGCATAACCATAAGTTGAAAATTCAAGATCATTCGCCTTTAATTTATCTAAAATTATAAAAGCTGCATTGGCTCCAACAATTCCGGTTATTTTGTCTGTAAATGATATCCTATGCTCGAAATCTAAATTAATTTTTGTGAAATTATTGAGTGAACCTTCTATTTTTAAATTATCTCCAGGGACAAGTTCATTTTCGTCAACAAACTCTGCCGCCACATCATTAATAAAAGAACGGCTTATCCCTGCTCTAATATATGTTCCAGAATCTGGATAATAAACTTTATCCATTTTACTGTAAAGATAATGGAGCCCGACTTCTAAATTGGCGAATTTATAATACCTTAAATTAAGTGTATTATTGTTGATATCAGGATCAATTTTGGGTTCTAGATGACTTGATTCATAACTCACATCCAGACCCGCATAACTGTGAAGTGAATTTAAGTTTTTATTAAATTGATTGTCAAACTGAAAATATCTCGATTTCATATCATCCGCCAATTCTCCTTCCAGGAAAAATTTTTGATCTAAAAATTCTCCCAGAACCTCAGAGCGCCACCACCATGTTTTATCTGGACCAAATTGTTTTTGGTATTGCAATCTGAATCTTGGCTGTTCAGCGATATCAATAGTCAATAATAATCTGGATGATTTACCAATTAGGTTTCGACCAGTATAATTTACCATAAGTCCAACTCCACGATAAGTATCATAGTGAAGAGATCCTTTTACAATATTCATAGATCGCTCATGTCCAGTTAGATGCAGTACTTTTTTTCCTTCAACTATTCCACCATCAAAAGTGATCTGATTAAATAGATTTGTACCCATCGCCCTATCAATTCCGTCAATAAGCTCTTGGGGTGAATATTTGGTGTTAGGATTTAAATTGGCCCTCGCCTTAACCAAGTCAAGATTTGATTCACTAATATCAAGGAAAACTATTGAATCAAGAATAAATTCATCCTTTACATCAGGTAATTTATGCGGTCTTTGCTCATATGCATTTAATTTATTCGCTAGTTCAGCCAGAGCTTGAACCTGCAAGTTTGTGCCGATTTTTCCCTGTTCATATATTTCATCAGCCTTCGTAAAATCACCCGTCGAATAGGTTAAATGAGGCATATGATCCACCAAAATGTCACAATTTTCTCTATTTGACGGATTTTTCAAATTACTGGTTAGCATCGCCGCCTGAAATAATTGTGCCGTTATACTTGTAAGCTTTTCTTTCTCTTGCAGCCCGCCTCCAACATCACTTCCAATAATAAAATCAAAACCCATATTTTGGGCAACATCTACAGGAAAATTATTCATAACTCCACCATCAACCAATAAGGTATTCTTGTGCGGAATTGGTTGAAAAACCGCAGGTATAGACATAGTGGCTCTCATGGCCAGACTTAGTGATCCTGAATCTAATAGCACTTCTCTCCCATTTACAATATCAGTAGTCATGGCTCTATATGGAATGGGAAGTTTATCAAAATCACGTACGTTGAAAACAGGGTAGGTATATGAAGAAATGAATTCTCTAAGTTTCTGATCTTTTAATAAACCAGAATTAACCTTGGGCTTTCCTTCAACAATGTCAAAGTCAACCAAATGCCTTTTGAACTCACTTTTTTCTTCCATACTCACATCATCCAAAGAAATATCACCTCCTAATAGTTCAGCCCAGTTCGCGGCATGCGCTATCTCTGATATACTATCACCGGAATATCCAACAGCATAAAAACCTCCAACAACACCACCCATACTCGTACCAATAATGATATCAGGCACAATTCCTAAGGAATCGAGCGTCTGTAATAAAGGTATATGTGCAATACCCTTTGCGCCACCACCACTTAAGACTAGTGCAACTTTAGGCTTTTTCTCCTGCGCGCATAATTCCTGACTAAAGATTGAAAGGAAGATTAAAACCGTAAAAAAAAGGAATTTTTTCATATGACAAATAGGTAAAATCAATTTTAGGCAAACATAATACTAAAACTCTAAAAGAACATTATTGAAACTGAAATCTGTTATAAGATACAACACTGACAGCTAATTTTTTAAGAATTTGTATAGCTGCTGATTATTGTATCCATAAATTTATCGGTTTTATCGTTTACAATCATTCTTTCCGGATCTTCTTCAAACCATTTTATAGTATTGCGGATTCCGTCCTTAAATCTTATCACAGGATTGAATTCAGGTACAAATCTACGAATCTTACTATTATCAAAAATTGTACTCACCGACTTATCTCCAAGAAGGCTTCCTCTTAGATGTTCGTCAAATTTTCCCAAATAATCCGAGGGAATATAAACTACTTCAGCTTTTTTCCCAGTTGTCAAAGCCACAGCCTCATAGATTTGATTCCAGGTGAGCAATTCATCAGAAGTAATATGAAAACTCTGGCCTATGGCTTGTTGATGTCCTATTAAACCGATAAATCCAGCAGCAAAATCACTTGCATGCGTGATGGTCCATAAAGAAGTCCCATCTCCGTGTATGATGATCCTTTTACCTTTTTTGATTCTGTCAATGATGGTATATTCTGTCCAACCGCCAATGGGTACAGGAATTACTGTATCATAAGTAAGAGAAGGTCTTACGATCGTAATTGGAAATCCTTTCTGTCTGTATAATGACATTAATTTATCCTCGCAAGCAATCTTAAGTCGAGAGTATTCCCAAAATGGATTTGCCAAGGGTGTTGACTCGGTAATTATGGGATGGGACAAAGGCTTTTGATAACAAGAGGCTGAACTGATAAAAATATATTGATCCGTTTTGTCTTGAAATAATTCATAGTCTCTTTGAATATCATCAGGACCAAATGCAACCCAATTTACTACTGTATCAAAATAATGGCCTTTTAATAGTTCTTTGACTCTTGTTATGTCATTGATATCTACCTTTAAAATATGAGCCCCTGTCGGAGTATGAATGGAGTTTCCTCTGGTCAATAAATGAAGTTCCCATCCTTTCTTGATTGCCAGCCTGCTGCATGCAGCTGAAATATTACCTGTACCTCCGATGAATAAAATCTTCATGTTTTTTCGATATTAGAGGAATATACCCTTAAACAATACATTCAAAAAATTAGTTTTGATCCAAAATTCTTTCCCTTCTATAATTGTCTTTTTCTTTGATCAAAATATCAATGACCTCCATCAATCTGCCCTCAACATAAAGATCAATAATTTTCTTTTTCTGACAATAGCGAATAAATGGTTCAATATGAATTTTTGGGATAGACATTTGGTAAACAAAAACATCATCGCCCAGTTCATTTCTTAAGTTTGCCGGTGCCTGTCTCTTTTTTTGATTGAGATTGGCTTCTTCCCTATTTTCTTTTCTTTTTTTCTTACCTATCATTGATACTAAATTGACAAGATTAGCTGCAGGAACTACGTAGTTACTACTTGTCGGATCATCATAACCTTGATTAGAAAAATTTACTGCATCGTCGGAAACAAGAGGTAATGAATCTCTCATTCTTTTTGTATCAATGTAAAAAAAACCATCTAAATCATGTCCTTTCAATTCTATCTCTGTCAATTCTTCGATTTTTGGCTTCAGGTCGATTTTAAGCATTCTGTTGTCTATTATTTTTTCATCAACGATCAGGCCAAGTGTATGAAATTGAATACCTGAAAAAATCAAGGTATCATTTACAGAAACAGTGATTCGGAATTGTCCGTTAAGGTTACTAATTGTTCCTTGTCTTGTACTTAAATTAAGGATATGAATATCTTGAAGTTGGACAGAATCACTTTCTACAAACCCATCTATAAGGACCGGTTCCTGAGCCAGAACAGGAAATACACCTAAAAGTAGCACAAAGCAAATAACTATTTGTAAACGATCAATCAACACAAGATGGTTTATCTGTGCGCTTCAAAAAAAAATCTGGCACAGAATGAATAGATAACAATATTACCAAAATACCACGACATTATGAATCTCGAGATCGTTAAATTAACAGAACTTTATATGACCTGTCTCAAAAATCATCTTTATCTGACTCGCAATAAAAAAATTTTATAATTTCACAGAGAATCCATTTCTAAATTGAAGGAAGTGAATCCAATTATGATACAAAAGTAAAAGGAGTCTATAGCATTGGAAATTAATGTTTTGCAGGTTTAAGCATTACACATGGTCAAGATAAATCAGAGGGCTGAGGCGTCATACTTCTGGATACAATAAGTAGTGAATCGATTACCAACCGAAATGTCATTTCACCATTTATAAGAACGTATTATCCTTTGTCCAAAAACAAACGCCTCAGTTTTTTTAATGAAATTAAAATGGATTTTGGTTTTGAAAATACAGATATAAAAAAATTTGAAAATAGCCAGCAAACTGAAATAGAAAAAGAGGATAACTTTTTATTTGGAATTGGAATAAGCCCCGGTGTTACATTTTTCGCTATTGAAAGTTTTGCTTTTGAGATCCAATTAGATGTACTGGGTTATGAATATGAGCGAACCAAGACTATTGATGATGAAGGTAATGAATTTG
>JAAESS010000166.1 GCA_024229195.1 Flavobacteriales bacterium
CGAGATGTTACAGTTGTTTAACATATTTATCATACTATAGTTAGGGCTTATATGGTATCCTTTGTGCTTTTAACGACTACCCCGGAGCGGTCAATTTTAACTTCAGATTTTTCATTCCCCTCTTCCTGGATTTCAATATGAACTCCTTGTTCATCAATTTTCATTTTAAAAGAGTCATCCTCATGGCCCACATTGATTTCCTCAGCACTACAATCAAGACAACTTAACCCTTCAGATGTCATTATAAAATGGTGTTTAACCATATCATTGTCATAAATACTTTGAATATTATCTACATCATAAAGAAAGGATCTTGTTGAAGCATCTAAGTAAATCACCTGTCCTTCAGGAATATACAGGTCAATATATACGCGTTGCTCACTAAACCTGTTGTTCAACTCTGCTAAAAAGAAGCCATCAATTCTCAATTCATACTCATTAAGTTCAAAACCATGATAAATAAGATCAGCATTGTCCCTGGCATCTTTTCGACTCCTGCCTTGTGATAACTTGCGAACCTTTGTATAGATATTTTCACTATCTGAAGCAAGAATATTCAAACGGATATTATTTGAGTAAATTTTTTCTTCATTATCAGTATCAATAATAATTTCAGATTTCCAATGACGCTTTAAAGTGCTGTTATTCGAAATATCCTTATTATCTACCATCTTCACTTCTAAAGTGTCTGTAGGGCTGTATAAGAGCTCCTGTGTGTCTGTTACACTGCCATCATAAGCTGAATTCATAAATTGACGTGTTCCAAAAAATATAGCCATCAAAAGAGCAACGATCCAAATTCCTAATAAAGAGAACTTCGCAGTTTTTCCTATTGACTTTGTATTATTGGATAAAATTCTTAATCCAAGGGCAAATAGAAAAAAGAAAGGTACCGCAATCAATACAAAAGACAATATGGACAATACCCAGATTGGTAATCCGGAACTATTGTAGAACATTGAATTTTGAAAGAACCAGTCCTCATGAATAAAATCCAAAGAACCAACGGTAAATAACCCCACTAAAAGCCCTAAAATAGTTGCAACAGAAACAATGATCAATATAACTCCAATGAATTTACCGATAATCATAAAGAGGGTCACAAAAATCTTTCCTAGGGTATCAACAAAATCCTGTGAACCTGACTTAGCCCGTGCGCCATACTTCTTGTAATCAGCATTTTTTACTTTTTCTGAAACCTCATCAATCCCATGCTTTACGCGTGTAGACGCCTCTGAGATCTCGTCACGAATTTTTTTTTCTATATTACTGATGTTCACTTCAGCGCCTTCCATTTCTAGCTTCTCAGCAGTAGTTGTTGCTTCCGGAAGTAAGATCCATAATATTGGATATACAATAAATCCAAAACCAAAACCAAAGGCTGCAACCAACCAACCCAGTCTTACCCAAATCACATCAATATTCAGATAATGTGCCATCCCAGAGGAAACACCTCCAAGAAATCTATCACTACCATCTCTGTATAATTTTTTACTTCTTTGGCTACTGTAATTTCCGTATGTATCATCATTAAAAATCTCATCATCAACCAAATAATCTTCTGGTCTCCCCATTACTTCGATCACCTCATCAATGTCTTGTTCATTGACTACTTGTCTGGCATCCTTTACCCTATCTGATAATAATTCACCTATTCTGGATTCGATATCAGTTATGATCTCATCTCTACCTTTGGGGTCATCACTTAAAGAACGTCGAATAGCATCTAAATAACCTTTCAGTTTTTGATAAGCACTTTCATCAATATGAAAAAATATGCCTCCTAGATTTATATTTATTGTCTTGTTCATTTTTTTGTAGTTTTTGATTTATTATTTTTTGTAACCAGGCTTACTGCTTTAACCAATTCACTCCAGGTAGTGTTTAAACCGGATAAAAATATTTTTCCTGTTTCGGTTAAACCATAATATTTTCTTGGCGGACCGGATGTTGATTCTTCCCAGCGATAGCTTAATAGCCCGGCATTTTTCAATCTTGTCAGCAAAGGATACACTGTACCCTCAACAACAAGCAATTTTGCGTCTTTTAGCTCAACGAGAATTTCAGAAGTATAAGCATCCCCGCCTTCTAATATAGAAAGGATGCAGAATTCTAAAACTCCTTTACGCATTTGTGCTTTTGTGTTTTCAATCTTCATGTTTTTCTCTTTTAATCTTTTAATAAATGATTCTTAAGACCTATTTTCTTAAAACAAAACCGACTGTATGGTATTTGCAATAAAAATTACGATTGAGATTAGTATTGTGATCATAATATTATTATTTAATAAACTTAATAGTTAGGGGGTAATTATAAACTTCTCCTTGATTGGCTTTAATGGCAGCAGTAATGATCAATATGAACTTTACAATAGCCAGAATACCAATGAGTGAACCAACACTGATCATTCCAAAAAGATCTAAATGATGAAAGTCATGTAGGATGGTTCTGACAACAAAAGGTACCACTGATAATCCAAGGATAAATGTGTATAACAAATAACTCAAATTGAAATTGATAGCCTCTTTCCCGTTCTTATCAATAAAATCGCTTTTTCTTTTATTCAATTCCCAAATCACCAAAGGACCTACCACAGCACCGAAAGGAAATATATAACCAAAAAAGGAAGATAAGTGTAATAAAAATGCGTTGTTATTAATGTTTTTTGTTGTCATGATATAAAGTGTATAATACTTTCTTATACAAATATATTGATAAAAGATAATACTATGCAATACAAAGTACTATATTTTAACATTTATTTAACATTTGCTTTTTGACCAAGAATCACAAATTTTGTTGTAAATTAGGGGCTTAAAGATAGAAAATGCCAAAATTTACAGTTCGAAATATAAATCGTTTTTTAGCGATAAAATTGCCCTCGGCCTTTATTTCAGGCATACGGGCAAGTGCTATAACAGATAAAGAAGCTCATGCAAGTGTTACTCATAGATGGATAAATCAAAATCCGTTTAAATCACTTTATTGGGCGACTCAAGGAATGACTGCTGAACTCGTAACGGGTCTCTTGATGATGAAAAAAATAAAGGAATCCAATAAAAAAATATCAATGCTTGTTGTAAAACAAGAAGGTAACTTTCATAAAAAAGCGACGGGTAAAATTATTTTTTCCTGCTATCAGGGAATTGAAATTGATCAAGTGATTGCCGCTGCAATTGAAACTGGTGAAGGTCAAAATCTGGTGCTAAAGGCTGAGGGAATTAATGAAGAAAAAGTAATGGTTTCGGATTTTGAATTTACCTGGAGCATCAAATTGAAATCATAAATAAATCAAATATTAAATGCCCCGTCACTATGAGAGCACATGAGATAGATTACACAATTCATGGAGAGGAAATGCAATTTGTCGAAATCGAACTTGATCCACATGAAGGGGTTGTAGCCGAAGCAGGCAGTTTTATGATGATGGATGATGAAATCAAAATGGATACCATTTTTGGGGACGGATCCGGTCAATCACAAGACATTTTAGGTAGCTTGTTTTCTGCAGGAAAAAGACTGCTAACCGGTGAGAGTTTGTTTATGACTGTTTTTACCAATACCTCTGCCGGAAAGAAAAACATTTCATTTGCTTCCCCCTACCCTGGTAAGATCATCCCTGTTGATCTAAATCATTTCAGCGGAGTCTTTATTTGTCAAAAAGATGCATTTTTATGCGCGGCCAAAGGTGTTTCCATCAGTATAGAATTCTCAAAGAAACTGGGTAGAGGTTTTTTTGGTGGTGAAGGATTTATCATGGAAAAAATTGAAGGTGATGGGATGGCTTTTCTGCATGCCGGTGGTACAGTGATCAAAAAAGAATTAAAACAAGGTGAAATTTTAAAGGTTGATACCGGATGTATCGTCGGATTTAGCCATACTGTTCAATATGACATAGAATTTATTGGTGGTATCAGAAATACGATATTTGGCGGAGAAGGTGTCTTTTTTGCAAATCTTCGGGGGCCGGGAACCGTTGCAATTCAATCTTTACCATTCAGTCGACTCGCAGACAGAATCATTGCAAGTGCTCCCTCACAGGGTGGAAAACGCAAAGGAGAAGGTAGTATTCTCGGAGGAATTGGTGATTTATTAGATGGGGACAATCGTTTTTAAAAAAACCGAGGACTATTCAGCCTCTTTTATACCCTGAATATACCTATCCAGTTGTTTTCCGTATTTGGATTCTTTGATACCGGGAGTCAATGAATTATTTATCGTATCCAATAGTCCTATATTGGCATCAAACAAATCTGTCAAGGCAATATAAGGTGCTACCTCAAAATTGCTATTTTTGACTGCAAAATTGGTCGAATATAGATACTTTCTTCTTTCCCAGCTTTTCAATTTTTTAGCCACTACGTCAATAGAGTCCTGACTGTTAACTTTCCTGGCTTCAAATTCTTCTTTGATCAGGTCAAGCTTCTGGTTATTAAATTTTTGCTGTATTTCATTAAATTTATCTAAAAGCTCTTGATTCTCTGAACCTTTAACTTTTGCCTTTAAACCAAACAAATCGAGTTGAGAGTTGATATAAACGGTGTCCTTTTCTCCAAAGAATGAAATTCTTTTCGAACTGTTCCCCAAGGTGAGATAATACATCTCCGGGCTCATCACCTCATCGGTCATTAAAAAATCTTCAGTCCCATCAACATTTACAGAATCAACCGAAACAATCATTGAATCAATCTGTTTTTGCAAATAGAATGTTCCCTTTTTCAATCCTTTTACAGATGCACTTACATACATGGTGTTTGTATTCTCTTTGCTACAAGCAACTATTGCAATGACAGCAAATAATAACAGACCTATCTTCTTCATTTTATTTGGGTTTTAACAGTGCGCAAATATATTAGAAAAAATGAATTAATTCGATAACAATATCTTTTGATTTACGGAGATACCAACTGCATTAAAATTGTACAGCCAATAGCGGCAATAGTTCCAACTGCATAACCGAATACTGCCAATAAAACTCCAACTGTTGCCAAGGATGGATGAAAAGCCGCCGCCACTATCGGTGCCGATGCAGCACCACCAACATTCGCCTGACTCCCTACTGCCAAAAAGAAATAAGGTGCCCTAATTAATTTAGCGACTACGATTAGCAATAAGGCATGAATCGTCATCCAAATAAGACCAATTCCAACCAAACCAATATTATCCAGGATCAAAGTCAGATCCATTTTCATCCCGATAGAAGCGACCAGGATGTAAATAAATACGCTCCCTATTTTACTCGCTCCTGCTCCTTCATAATTTTTTGCTTTTGTAAATGATAAAAGAATTGCTGCTAATGTTGACAAACTGATCATCCAGAAAAAAGAAGATCCTAAAAAGGTGAAGATATTTTTTACAGTTGGATTTTCCATACCACCTACAAAATCACTAAAAAACTCACTGAGATAACCAGCGCCTAAATGCGCCAAACTTACGGTCCCGAATGAAAGCGCCACCATAATCATCAAATCCGTCAAACTCGGATTTCTTTCAACTTTCTTGGAAAATGTACTTACTTTTTCTTTCAATTCTTCAATCGCAGCCGTATCAGATTTTAACCATTTATCAATTCCTTTCGATTTTCCCACCCCAATCAGAATAATTGCCATCCAGATATTTGCGACAACAATATCAACAAATACCATTCCTCCATACAATTTTTGATTGTAACCATAGATCTCTAACATGGCAGTTTGATTAGCTCCTCCTCCAATCCAGCTTCCAGCGAGCGTGGAAAGACCTCTCCAGACCGCATCAGGGCCAGCTCCATTCAAAGCATCAGGATAAATTACCGACATTGCCATGATGGCGATTGGGCCACCTATTACGATCCCTACAGTTCCAGTAAAAAACATGGCCAGAGCTTTCCAACCCAGATTAAAGACAGCTTTTAAGTCTATACTTAAGGTCATCAGTACAAGGGCGGCAGGCAGCAAGTACCGACTCGACATAAAATATAAATTTGAAGAATGCTTTTCTACCTCTCCTGTCGAACTTATAGTTTCCCACTCCGGAGAAATCAAACCAACTGTAGTCAATACTGCCGGAAGCATATAGGCCATAAATAATGCCGGAATAACTTTATAGAACTTATACCAGAAGCCTTCTTTTCTTGACGAAGTATAAAAAATGATACCCAAAGAGATCATCAAGAGGCCAAAAACTATTGTATCATTTGTAAATATTGGTGCATTTTCCATATTGAATCTATACTCTATTAATTATCCGAATTATTTTCTTACTTAAAACCAGCTAATATCATTAATTTTTGAAGGCAATAAATATATAAAAACTCCTATCAACTATTTGAGTTTTTAGGCTGAATCTCCTTAAAATCAATCAGAAAATAAGCCATGACTACGATTCGCATAATTCTATAAAAAAGTAATTAGGCCTATTCCTGTCTAAAATTTTCTACAAATCATTTATATTTAGTGTCAGGTTTGAGTAACTAGTATGAAACGATTCTTATTTCTCTTTTTATGTATATGGCCTTTAATGGCAATGGCCCAACTCGAGGAGGACTCCAGTTCTAATAGTTATTTTACCAAAATGAATAACACCCTGAATCTTAGACTCGACCTTGATAATGATGTTCGCTCCTTCGAGTATGAAGGCGTCGACGATCAATATTCCATTGAACCAAACACAAACTTAAGACTTGGCGTTGCTGTTAACTACAGATTCATTTCTTTAAAAATTAGTGTTTCTCCGAAGTTTTTAGAGGCAGATGATTCGGCCTTGAAGGGGAAAACTAAAATATTCAAATTAGCTTTAAATATTTTTTATAAAGACTTTTATCAAAACTTCGATTATAATCAAGTCAATGGTTATTATGTAAGTGGCATTGATAACCCAACACTTAGAGATATCCAAAGGGATGAGGAATATATCATCCTGCCTGATTTAAAGACCCTGTCCTTTGCAGGAACCACCTCATATAGATTTAATGAGAATTATTCTTTTAAAGCAGTGGTAAATCAGAATGAAATTCAAACGAAAAGTGCCGGAAGTTTTATTCCGAGTTTATATTATGGTTATTTCGAGATTACCAATGAAACAACACCTGAAGATATCAAAAGCTTTTTTGTGATTCTTAACGCAGGTTATTATCATACTTTTGTTATTAATAAAAGCTGGTATTCTAATCTCGGTCTTTCAACAGGTCTAGGCCCGGAGTTCAACAAAATCATTACCCGATCCAATGATGATCTACCGGATGCCGTAAGTAGAGATACTAGTCTGGCTTTGAAGATCAGAACTCAAATTGGTCTTGGATATAATTCAACACGGTTTTATGGGGGAACCTCCTTAAACGGCAGTGCGACAAACAGAAATGAGCAATCTGTCATAAAGTTTAATAGTGTTCAAGGGTATTTTAAAATCTATGTAGGATACAGGTTTGATGCTCCTAAATCATTTGAAAAAGGTATGGATTGGATTGAAAGTAAAAACCCTTTCAAAAAGGAATAAATTATCCTGTTCATAGCGAGCAGAATGGTAAGTAAAAATGCTAACTTTGGTTTTTAAAAACTACAATATTTCAAATATCAATTCAATGAAAATTATTAAAATTCTTTTATTTTTTCTGGCATTTCAATTATCAGCGCAACAAGGTGGCATGTGGATCCCTTCTCTGCTAAA
>JAAESS010000167.1 GCA_024229195.1 Flavobacteriales bacterium
GTCCTGTTTTGGTATTGTATTCTTCGAAAAGTGTGACACCAGGAAATTACAAACAAGAAATGCATACTTCTGACTCGGTACTTGATGTCGCAGATATTGAGAAATATTCCAATGGAATTGGCAAAAGAGTTCAAAAAGTGGAAATTAAAGACGGTGTTCATGATTTAACACTTAGTAAGCCAGATGCAAAAGAAAAAACGTTCAATGAAATGACTAGTTTCATCAATTCAATAAAATAACTAGCTCAATTCCAACAAATATAGATTAATGAAATTTGCAGAATACAGGATATCTCCTGAAATAAAAAAGAGTCTTGCAGAGCTTGAGTTTAAAAGGCCTACAGATATCCAATACAAAGCAATACCTCCAATCCTTCGTGGCGAAGATGTGTTGGCAATCGCTCAAACGGGAACAGGTAAAACAGCTGCCTTTGCCATCCCCATAATACACCTAATCAGTCAGCAAAAGAGCACCAATAATTCAGATGGAATACAATGTGTAATTCTTGTTCCAACGCGTGAACTTGCACTGCAGATAACAGACGTATTTAATGACATTGGCAAGCATACAAATGTAATTTCAACAACAATATATGGTGGGGTAGATCAAGACCCACAGATTGAAAAATTAAAATCCGGTGTTGATATTCTTATTGCCACTCCGGGACGAATGTTTGATTTAATAAGTCAGAAATATATTTTCCTAAACAAAGTTAAGGTGCTAATTCTTGATGAAGCTGATCATATGCTTGACCTTGGCTTTATTAAGGATATTCAAGATATTCAGAGGTTTCTTCCGGCAGATCACCAAACACTATTCTTCTCTGCAACCATAGATAAGAAAATTAAAAAGCTTGCATATTCACTTGTAACCAACCCCATCAGAATCCAGATTTCCCCCAAAGATCCTGTTGCCAAAAACATTGAACATTCCGTTGCATTCATTGAGATGGATGACAAAAGGTTCTTTTTGGAACGAGTAATTAATAATAATCCAGACTCCAAGATACTGGTATTTGTAAGAACAAAAGTCAGAGCAGAACGGGTATTAAAAGCTCTGGAGAGAGTAGAAATATCAAGCAGTACAATCCATGGTGAAAAAGATCAAGAAGACCGCATTAATGTGCTAAACGACTTTAGGACAGGTAAAAACAAAATACTAATCGCCACAGATGTAAGTTCTCGAGGCATAGACATTCCCAACGTTGACTATGTTATAAATTATGATTTACCCGAAAAACCTGAGAATTATGTTCACCGCGTCGGGAGAACAGGTAGAGCTTCAAAAAAAGGGCAGGCAATTTCCTTTTGTAGTACAGACGAAAAGACGATCCTAGAGGAGATTGAAAAGTTTCTGGATAAAAAAGTTGTTGTCCTTGAAATTTCAAAGGATGATTATTGGGAAACCGTTGGGACTTCCAATGAGACTCATGCTGATTGGAAAACATTAATCAAACAGACTGAGGAGATTATATCAGAAAAAAGGAAAAAGAAAAAGAAGAAAA
>JAAESS010000168.1 GCA_024229195.1 Flavobacteriales bacterium
AGAGAAGCAATAGCGATCTGGCAAGACAGTTAATTAGATCATCCTAGCCATTAAGCCAATTGCAAGTCGACTGGCGGAAGCTTAGCAACAGAATGATTCATAGGCACGGCTTCAAAGAAAAAAAATATTTCGAATCAACAAAAATCAATCACACTCTCAATAAAAGAATCACATAACATTGATGCGGTCAACCGAATAGTGCATAGACTCGAGGTAAAATTCCAAAAATACTTTAGCAACTTAAAAGACCAAAGAGAGCCATATCCGCAAGATTTAGCACGACTCTAATCAACCTAAATAGACAAATCCTGTATAGAAAAATAAGCAAAAACCTCAAATCAAACCACAATCGATAGGACAAGTAAATCCACAGAAAGAAAGCAACTAAAGAGAAGAGTTGAAAACCAATAAAATAAAAGATGCTCAAACTAGTGGACAGTGCATCAAGACAAAGTTTGAATTAATGGAAATATCAAGCGATCAAAAAAGTGACCGGATCTCATTAAAAATTTCTAATTCTTCACTAGCTGGTACAACAGTGATAGTTGATATATTGAGATGTGATAAGCGCTCTTTCAGCCAACGATGTAGCTGATTATCATTCTCTCCTATTCCGCCTGTCAAGGCAAG
>JAAESS010000169.1 GCA_024229195.1 Flavobacteriales bacterium
GAACCTGAGTTCTATTATTATTATAAAAAGAGATTCGTTCATCATGCCTAATCCGACAAGCATTTGTTTTTTAGCCGATAGACATGATTTGTTTGACGATCGTATCTACTGGAAAATGGCTGTTCCTCTTGTTAAAAAAGGATTTCAGGTTCATTATATTTTGATTGGAGAAGATCATGAATCAGGTACTACATCCGAAGGTATTCATTTCAAGATTTTAAAGTTAAAGACATTTTCAAAACACAGATTGCTAAATTTCATTTTGAAAAGGCTAAACCCTTTGAACAACTACAGATTGATGCTAGAAGAAGCAAAAGCTGTAAAGGCAGATATCTATCACTTTCATGACCTGTGGATCAATAGAATAGGTGCTAAATTCAAGAATTTACCCCATAATCCAGTAGTTTTTTATGACGCAAGAGAACCTTATGCCGAGGATTATAGATCATATGTAAAATCATCCTTTCCTTTCTTCCTCAACTTATTTGCGTCTTGGGTTGATTATTGGGAAAAGAATCGAGCAAATAAATATGATCTTGTGATTGCTAATGAAATTAACGTACAACAAAATTTTGCCAAAGTGATTGGTGACAAGCGGACAGCTATTTTGTATAACTATATGGATAGCTTACATGAAATGGAGCAGTTGCTATATGAAAAAAAAACATACGATTTGATTTATTGCGGTGCAGTGACGGAGCTAAGAGGGGCCTTTGAGATATTGAAAGCAGTAAATAGCATCAAAGAGACACTACCGGAAATCAAAGTCTTGATATTAGGAAAATATTATCCGCTGTCTTTAAAAGAGGATCTGTACGATTACATCAATAAGAATAATTTACAAGATCATATTGAACTAAAGAATGCAGTACCTTACAACGAAGTAGCCAAGTATTATCAATTGAGTAAAATTGGATTGGTCCTTTTGAAGAAAGTAAAAACCTTTGAGGTAAGTATGCCCATAAAAATATTTGAGTATATGGCTTTTGGCCTACCGATCATCGGAAGTGATTTTGGACATATAAAAGATTATATTGAAAAAGATTCTTGTGGAATCACTGTCTCACCTGATGATACTGAGTCTATAGGAGCTGCAGTTTTGAGCTTATTAAAGGATCATGATCTGTATCAAAAGTTAAGTGAGAATGGCCTCAAGGCCTCCTTGACGAAATACAGATGGGAACTGGAATTTGATAAATTACTTGAATATTATAAAAAAGCTTTGAATGACCGGTGATCAATTTGATACGAAATCAAACTTTAAAAAAGATTTCTTTTGGTATTTTTTAGCAACAATGCTTCCTATGTTTTTGGGATTCATCAAGACCCCTGTCTTCACCAGGTATTTTGATACTGAAGATTTCGGTCAGCTCGGAATCGTAAGTATTTCCTTTTCGTTTTTAGGGATGGTACTTTTTTCATGGATCAGCTCATGCTTATGGCGATATTACAGCCGCTATAAAACTTCTCAAGGCATGAGTATTCTCTATACCAACTTACTTTTTTTGTTTACAATCTCACTCATATTTTTGGGATTCGCAGCAGGAGGGTGGTTTATGATCTCTGAAAAGGATCTTGTAAAGGAATTAATTTTCTTTTCATTTTTTCAACTCATATTCAATCAGTTGTTTCTGGCATATATGGTGGTGGTAAGATTAAACGGAAAATCAAGATACTATACAGTTTTTCAGGCTGTAAGAGCTTTTTTGAGTCTGTCTATTGCCCTGGTATTTGCATTTTATTTTGAGTTGGGAATTAGTGCTTTGATCAGTAGTCTGGTTGTTGTGGATCTGGCTTCATTAATACTTCTGGTTTGGTTAAATCCTGCCAAAATAAAATTTAGCTTAAATCTAATCAATAAATCTACACTCAAGGAATTACTGGAATATGGAAGTGTAGGATTAATTTTGAATTTAAGTCTTTTGACCGTTTCATACAGCGACCGTTATGTCATTGATTTTTTCTACGATTTAGAAAAGGTCGGTATTTATGATCAGGTTTCTAAAATTTCTCAATTATCGGTTATGGCTTTGATCACAGTTTATTTTAACACAATCAATCCGACTTTGCTAAAGAAACTTGACACAGATTTTAATGGATCATTAACTAAGGTACAGAATTATCTCTATCCCTTTTTTTTGATTGGAATTCCGATAATCGCATATTTGAGTCTTTTTTCAGAGGAATTGGCTGCGATCCTATTGGGAGTTGATTTTAGGGCAGGTTATGTGATGATGCCTTTTATTTTTATAGCCACTTATGTCTATGGTATTGCTAATTTTTTTGAATTAAGATTGAAATTTTCAAATCAATTAAAATGGTTGGGAAGTGTTGCGGTTATAACTGCAATTTTGAATATTGTCTTAAATTTGGTCTTTGTGGCTAACTTTGGCTATCACTGGGCAGCTTACACCACCTTGTTCTCCTATTTCTTTATGTTACTTTTGTTTTATTATCGTGATAAAAAGGTATTGGAACTGAGCTCCAAAAAGAAAGTGATACTGTTGAAAATGTTGCTAGTATTGACTTCTCAATATTTGATTTTTAAAATATTCGTTGATAAAATTGACCTGCAAAATGAATTTAGAATTATGATAGGGCTTATATTTGCCTTGACCTATTTCCTATTTTTTAGGAAGTCTATAAAAGAACTAAAAATACCTGTTAACTAAATTTACATGAATATTAAGCATATTTTTTTTGATCTTGACCACACTTTATGGGATTTTGAAACTAATTCCAACAGGACTTTTTCTTTCATTTTTGACAGGAATGATCTGCGTGTCAATTTTAATGATTTTATTGAAGTCTATCAGCCAATTAACCATAGGTATTGGAAACTCTTTCGTGAAGATAAGGTGAGTAAGGCTGACCTGCGCTATGGTAGATTAAGAGAGGCTTTTGACGGAGTTAAATTTGATATCAGTGATGAAATGATACATCTTCTCTCTGAAGAGTATATTACCTACTTGGCTGATCACAACGAATTATTTGACAATGCACTGACGGTTCTTGACTATTTGAAGCCACAGTATAATATGCACATCATTACCAATGGATTTCAGGAAGTTCAACACAGGAAACTTCACAATTCTAAGTTGTTACCATTTTTTGATGAAGTCATAACTTCTGAACAAGTAGGAGTGAAAAAACCGAATCCTGTTATATTTGAATATGCACTTAATGTTACAGGGGCAGGTGCTCATGAAAGTGTTATGATTGGCGATAATTTTGAAGCTGATATCCTCGGAGCTATTAATGTTGGGATGAAAGCTATTTTTTGTAAATTCAATGGTGAAATTGCTACGAAAGAGGTACCTACGGTTGATAATTTGTTGGAATTAAAAAACTTTCTATAGTACTGCTTTTTAAGCATTTCAGAAAATAAATGTATATTCAACATCTTATAAAGAATATTGCTAGAAAATCCTCTCATGATCAGAACATATTTTGTATATCTCTTGTTTGTCTTTTTGTGCTTAAAAACGATGGCTCAAAATATGCAGATTTTGTATGATTTTGATCAGATGCCTCAAACACTGCTGCTCAATCCTGGATCAATTGTTGATTATGACAAGCATATAGGTGTTCCTCTCTTATCAAATATTTATGCTATGGGTGGATCTTCGAGCCGAGATATAAACTACAATAACTTGGTTGCGGGAACTGAAGGAAATACAAAGATTCTCAGAAATCTGAGGGAGTTAGGCCTAAGTAATGATGAATTATTTATTTTTAATCAGCAGATTGAGTTGTTGAACGGGGGATTCAGATTAAGAAACCCTGACTATTATTTAAGTTTTGGTATGTATCAACAAATTAATGGTTTTTCAAGTTACTCTCAAGATTTAGTAGATCTGTATTTATATGGTAATGACCAAAATCAGGATGGTAGACCCGAATTTGATCAACGCTTCAAAGCAAATTCTTTGAATGCAGTTTTTGATATATTAGGTGTATTTCATGTAGGTATCAACAAAAAGATAAATAAAAATTTTAATTTTGGAGGAAGACTGAAATTACTGTCAGGATCGATTGGACTTGAAACAAGCGCTAATAAAGGAAACTACACACTCAATCGTGGAAATGCCATAAGTGACCCTTATATCCATAATTATGATAATATTTCAGTGAGAATAAACACCTCAGGATTTTTGGAGCCATCTGCTTTAAATGATGATCTTGGATCACGCTCAGAGATTATTGGCGGATTGTTCTTTTTAAATGGTAGCATGGGTTTAGCCATAGATCTTGGATTTACTTATAAAGCCAGTGATGAGTTTATTTTTTCTGGAAGTCTATTAGATCTTGGAATGATCTCCTTTAAACACAAACAGACAAGAGTTCAGCTTGAAGAGGCCGTCATTCCATCTGAAGATTTTTATGACCCCAACGGAGGGTTAGATTATTGGAGGAGCTTGTATCTAGCAAATGAATTGCCTTTGATTACTGATGACAAGGATTTTTCATATGCCAGATCTCCCAAAGTAAACGGTGCGGTCCGATATGAAATGAGAAGAAAAGTTAAACAAGATCAACTAGCCATGCGTAATGTAAGAGCAGATCTATCAAGTGATTATTTGACGAGTTCTTTTGGAATGCAAGTATTTACAGAATTTCGACCAAAATATCCTGTCTGGGCTGTTACAGGGTTTTATTCAAGAGAATTGACCAAAGTTTTATCGGCAAAAGCAACCTATACGGTCGATAAATTTTCCTATTATAATATTGGTTTGGGAATTTCAGCCCATATTAAAAGTTTTAATATTTATGCAACTGCTGATAATTTAGTAGCTTTAGCGTCCATTAAAAACAGTAATTATCAATCTTTTCAGATTGGAATGAATTTTATTTTTTTCTAATAGTTATGACAAAACTTCAGCAAGTCGCAAGCATTTTTTTTCTTTTTTTAATCTGTTTTTCGGGTTATGCCCAATATGAGTTAAATCCTTTTAAGTACGTTATTGTTCCGAAACAATTTGATTTTTTGAAGAGTGAAAATCAATATAGAGTTAATTCTATGACAAAATACCTCTTTGAAAAGGATGGATATTTAACTTTTTATCAAGGAGATGAATATCCGGCTGATCTGAATGCAAATCCTTGTTTGGCCTTAACAGCATTCGTGTTGAATGAGTCGAGTGTTTTTACCACAAAGTTGTATATATCACTTAAGGATTGTCGTGATAAAGAAGTCTACAGAACAGAATTAGGTATGAGTAAAATAAAAGATTTTGAAAAGACCTATATCGATGCGCTTAAAAAGAGTTTTGTTTCTATACAGAATTTAGATTATTCATTCGAGGAAGCAAAGGTGATCAACGCAGGAGCGATAACTGCGGTTGCAAGTGAACCTCAAAAGGTAAATCCGGTAACTACGGATAAAGAAATAGCCTCACAAAAGGAAATAGAATCAATTACTCAACCAGATCCAGTCAAAAAAAGCACTCCTGAGCCGAGTACTGAGGCTGCTGCTGTGATACCATTTGCGGTTATTTCAAATGAACCTGAAGCTGAAGAAAAGACAGCAGTTATTGAAGAATCTATTATTGAAGAACCAAAGCAAGAGGTAGTTGAGGAAAAAGCAGTGGTTGCAGAGCAAACCAAAGTTGAAGAACCAGCACAAGCAGTCGCTGAGGAAAAAGTTGCTGTCAGCGAAGAAGCAGTGGCAGTGGCAGTTGTAGCAGCAGTGGAAACAGACAAAAAAGAAGAGATTTCGGGAGGTGCAAGAGCCTTTAAAAACGATACCACAACATTTTTACTTGTTGATCAAGGAAATCAAATGCAAGCTTTTGTGAGTGAAAGTAAAAATAAGAATTACAAACCAGGGGAACTCATAGGTACATTTAATAAAACTTCTTTACCCAATGTATTCAGGGTTTCGTGGAAAAAACCACAAAATGATATTGATCAAACGACCGCTTATTTTGATGATCAGGGTAATCTGAAAATCGATATACTTCGCAATGATAAGATTGAGGTATTGACCTTTAAAGAGGTAAAATAATAGAAATCTGACTAATAATTATATTTTGACTTCCACCTTTTTTTAAGGACTTCTCTGAATTGATTTTCTCTCGGATTATTTCCAGGTTCGAATAATGTACTGTTTGAGATCTCATCCGGTAAAAACTCCTGTTCTATAAAATTTTGATCATAGTCATGGGAGTATTTATAATCCATTCCATAGTCGAGATCTTTCATCAATTTTGTTGGCGCATTGCGCAAATGCAAAGGAACAGAAAGATCCCCGGTATTTTTTACCAGTTGCTGGGCTTTGTTAATAGCAATGTAGGAAGCATTGCTTTTTGCAGAATTTGCCAAGTATACGGCACATTGGCTTAAGATGATCCTACTTTCCGGATGACCGATAACCGAAACTGCCTGAAACGTATTATTGGCCAGAATCAGAGCTGTAGGATTGGCATTGCCAATATCTTCTGAGGCAAGAATGAGTAAACGTCTGGCAATGAATTTAACATCTTCACCACCTTCAATCATCCTCGCGAGCCAATAAACTGCACCGTTTGGATCACTGCCCCTGATTGATTTAATAAAGGCTGATATTATATCATAATGCTGTTCCCCGGTCTTGTCATACCGAACCATATTTTTTTGAACCTTACTCAACACCAGGTCATTGGTAATACTGACACCTTCATTTTGTGAATTGACCACCAATTCAAAAATATTTAGCAATTTTCTGGCATCTCCACCAGATAATTGTAAAAGAGCCTCAGTTTCCTTGAGTTTCACCTTTTTCTTTGATATATACACATCTTTTTCAATGGCGCGATGCAAGAGAGATATAAGGTCATCTTTGTCAAATGCATTTAAAATATAGATTTGACATCTTGACAGAAGAGCCGGAATTACCTCAAAGCTGGGATTTTCAGTAGTTGCCCCAATAAGCGTGACCCATCCTTTTTCTACAGCTCCCAGGAGAGAATCCTGTTGAGATTTACTAAAACGATGAATTTCATCAATAAACAGTATCGGATTTCTTTGGGTAAAAAGTCCTCCGCTGGTTTTCGCCTTTTCTATAATGTCTCGAACATCTTTTACGCCCGAATTAATCGCACTTAGTGAATAAAAAGGTCTTCCGGATTCTTGGGCTATGATATTTGCAAGGGTTGTTTTACCGGTTCCTGGTGGTCCCCAAAGAATCAATGACGGAATAAGACCATTCTGTATGTGGTTTGTGAGCGCACCTTGGTTACCAACCAGATGTTGTTGACTGATATATTCCTCTAATGACTTGGGCCGTATCCTCTCTGCCAATGGTTCGTTCATGATGTAAAAGTAAGTTAAAAAGGTAAACCTTGAAAGGGAAGTATTGATCGAATAGCTTTTTTTTAGGGATTCCTGTTAGGTGTAAAATTGTATTTTAGTAGAAAATTATTTTTCATGGAAACTCATAATCAATTTAAATTTTCACCATGGACGCTGGCAATACCTCTTTATTTGGTGCTGTCTCTTTGGGTAGTTTATTGGTTTGAAGTGAGGAATGGTTACAATTTTAATAGTTTTGGGGTTTATCCTCGTAGTTTAAGTGGTTTAAAAGGAATCTTATTTTCACCTTTTATCCATGGTGATATTAAACATTTATACCATAATTCGGCCCCTCTGTTCGTTTTACTTTTTAGCCTCTTATATTTTTATAGAGGTATTGCCTGGAAAGTATTTATATACGGAACCTTGTGCACCGGTTTAATGACATGGGTGATTGCCAGAAAATCGTATCATATAGGTGCTAGTGGAATAATCTATCTTTTGTTTAGTTTTATTTTCTTTAGTGGCATCATTAGAAAGAATTATCGCCTCGTTGCAGTTTCTTTAATGGTCATATTTCTTTATGGAAGTATGGTGTGGTATCTTTTACCTGTTAAAGAGAGTGTTTCATGGGAAGGACATCTTTCAGGTTTTATATCAGGGCTGACGATGGCTTTTATTTACAGAGGAACAGGTCCTCAAAAGTTTCAGTATGATTGGGAAAAAGAAGACTATGAGCCGGATGACTTTGATACATTGTTCGAAGAACGGGAAGAAAACCAATCTACAGAACCAATTCCCTTCAAAGACTATAATTTAGCTCCTCTGACGAACTATTTCATATAATGAAGCTCCACATGCCACAGATACATTCAAAGAGTCAATAGAACCTAGTAAAGGAAGTTTTCCTCTATAATCGGAATTCTTTAAAACAGAATTAGATATTCCTTTATGTTCTGATCCCATGACCAAAGCTGTAGGCTGAGTAAAATCAATTGAATAAATTGTGGTATCCGTTTTTTCGGTGATCGAAACGATCTGAATATCATGTGCTTTTAATTGATATACGGCATCCAAAACGTGATTCACTTTACAAATAGGTAATTTAAAGGCTGCTCCTGCAGAGGTTTTTATCGCATCAGCATTGATGGGAGCACTGCCATGAGAAGGAACAATTACAGCGTCTACACCTGTGCATTCAGCAGTTCTTAAAATTGCTCCAAGATTTCTTACATCACTGATTTGATCTAACAACAGGAATAGAGGAGAGGTATCACGATCTGCTATTTCAGTTAAAAATTCATCCAGATCCTTAAATTGGATGGCGGAGATTTTTGCAACAGCCCCTTGATGATTTTGAAATTTAGAGAGTTTGTTGAGCTTTTCTATGGGAACATAACTGAACGAAATATTATGATCATTGATTTTATGTTGCAGCGCCTTTGCAAGAGACCCCTGGATTTCTTTTTGTAAATAAACTTTTTCAATCTCCTGACCTGAGTCAATCGCCTCCAAAATCGCACGTAAACCAAATATTTTTGTCATGTCTTTTTCCATGCTGCGAAGTTAAACTATTTTATGAATTAGACAGTCGTCTAAGATCAACCTGTTTAACAAAAAAACATCCCACCGAATAGGCGGGATGTAATTAACATATAAAAAGTGTCTAATCTAAATTACATATTATTTATTGACTGGTGTTGGTTCGAATAAATCGACCAAACCAGGAAAATTATCATTTGCATTGATCTCCACTTGAGGATATAAGAATCTTTGAGGTATAGTAGTGTTACCAGTTCCTTTAATTGGAACTCCTAAAGCATTATTAGTTCTACGTACATCGTGGAAAATTTGGATTGATCCTGGCATAGAAACATATTTTTCTTCCATGATTTCCATCCATAATTGTGTTCCAGTTGACGTAGAAGCAGGAAAGTCTGCATCGTACTTAGTCGCTAAATAAGCTCTAACTGCATTAAAAGGCGCTAAAGCCTCAGCGTCAAGACTTAATTGTGCAGCAGCCTCAGCTTCAATCATTCTAGTTTCAATCCAAGAAACAATAGGGAATGAAGAATCAATTGTAAAAATACCATCTGTTGCATTCAGATCATAACCATCTGGAGATGGTTCAAAGTAAGAACCAAAACGTGCGGCATCACCTGGAGTTGCTATTGCTCTTGGAGTTTCTCCTGTCATCAACTTCACCAAGTGAGAACCATTACCAGTCAAATACCCACCACGTTGTTCAACTAAGAACTGGTAGTATAAGTTTCTTGCACCTGCGGCACTTGAATGAAAAGACAAAAGATCACCCTCAGCACTACTGATTCCTTGAAGAGCAGCACCATGTGCCAAATTATATTCTTTAGTAATCATATAATAACGAGCACTCAAAGAATATATAACCTCTGACCATTTAGCACCATTGGCAACAAAAATTGGTGGTCCGTAAACAGCTGCAACACTTGCATCACCAACCTTAGGAAGAGCTTCTCTTAATAAGGCTTGAACATCACCTAATACTTGTGCTTGCGCATCATAAGTAGGATCTGGGTTTTCAGTGTAATCAAATGCTGTTCTGTATGGAATATCACCCCATAAAGCAGCTGCTTCACCCATTAGCAAAGCTTCCATAATTGTTGCAACACCTTCTAATAAACCGTCACCAGATTCAGCACCAGCTGCTTTAGCTAAACGAGCTTGAGCCGCACCATCAGCATATACATCATCCCACTCATCGTCAAAATCTCCAGTTGTTACGAGATAGTTACCTGCTGAGATGTACTGTCGGTCAGAACCAGTAAACTGGTCTACCCACATTCCAGAAAATCGGGAAGAGTTACTGCCTGATAATTTTACAGCAACCAATTCAGCCTGACCTAAAATAAGATTACCAGGCGCCGATGTAAAGTTGTTCGGATCCACATTAATGCCATCCGTATAATCCTCACACGATAAAGTGGTAAGCCCCATCGCGATCAGCATTATTAATATTTTATATTTTTTCATAATATTTATTTTTTAAAATCCGAATTTAAGAGTCATTATAAATGATTGAGTAGCAGGATTCGTGAAATAATCAAGACCTCTACCTAATGTAGCACCAGTTAAGTTAATATCAGGGTCAAATCCTTCAATATCAGTCCATAGTACTAGGTTTCTACCTGTTAACAAGATATCAAAATGAGTCAATCCTGTGTTACCTAATATTTTTTCTGAGAATGAATAACCTAACGTCAGCTCTCTTAGTCTTGTCCAAGAAGCATCTTTGATAAAAGTTTCACTTTGGTTACCAAAACCACCACCATCACTTAAGTACCATTCAGAGTCTAAAGCAACTGGTCCACCACCAAAATCTTCTATATTTCCACGGAAAGTAGTTCCAGCAGGAATAATTCTACCATCATATGTTGGTAAATCTACAGGAGCCAAAGATTCGTTTGCAGAAAGTGTACTAACTCCAAAATAATTCATTACACCAGCTGTTCCAGTCCAATGATCGTTACCTTGTGACGTTTCAAACTGTGCAGACAATGAAAGTCCTTTCCAGTTCAATGTAGTACCTAAACCACCAATCCAGTCTGGGTTAGGATCACCTAAAACACCTTCTTCAGGATTAACTAATGGGAATCCACTTGAATCCAATTCATAATCTCCATTAGCATCTCTCAAGAAACCATTACCCCAAAGAGTTGCCATTGGTTCACCTTCAACAACTCTTGATGAAGTTCCGGTAAATCCAGCTAGGAAAACAGATTGTACACCAGCCAAATCAGTAACAACATTTTTGTTTTGTGACCAGAAACCGTTGATGTCCCAAGAAAAATCTCCATTTCTCACGATATTCCAATTTAAGTCAATTTCAAGACCTTTGTTAGTAATCTCTGCGGCATTAGCAGGAGTAGAAGAGAAACCAGTTGTTGGAGCAACATCTAAGAACAAAATTGCATCTTCAGTAACTCTGTCATAATAAGTAACACTCAAGTTTAATTTATTACTAAAGAATCTGAAATCAGCTCCAATTTCGATTTCTTTTACTCTTTCCTCTTTTAGGTTAGGATTTCCTAATGTTACGCCTCTGGTAAATGGATTTCCATAGGCTGCTGCTCCAAGAGCATCACCCCAAGAAGAACCAACTCCACCTGGACCATAAGTGGTACTTGAAAGATAAGCTCCTGGCTCAATACCTACTTCACCATAACTAGCTCTTAATTTACCAAAACTTAGAAAATCACTTTCGAAATTCTCTGAGAATTTCCAACCTAAGGAAGCGGAAGGATAGAAAACGTTACTCTCTAAAGTAGATGGACGTTCATATCTTCCAGATAGTGAAACTAGTAATTGGCTAAATAAGTTAAAATTGGCCACAGCATAAACACCATGTTTTTTTGTTAATGATTTAAAATTACTTGGAAATTCATTTTCTGCTTCAGCATTTCCGAAAATTCTTAAATCACCCACATCAGGGTTTGTAAAGCCTTCAGTAGAACCGCTTATTCTAGCGTATTCATTTTGATCAAAAGAAGTACCTAAGATCCAATCGAAAGTAAATGAATCACTGATGTCATGATCTCCTTGTAAGAAAATATTCCAGAATTCAGTTTTTTCTGTAATGTCATCTTGACTGTAAGATCCAATACTAGCTCCTGCCGCTGAATTAACAGGGAAGAAAGTTTCTCTATGATCTGTATAGTAATCTAGTCCGTAACGACCTGTTATCTTGATATTCTCTTTGACTTTATAAGATAGCTCAGGCGCAAAAGTGAATCTATTCACTACGTTAGGGTTGTCTTGTTCATTAATTGTCCATCCAGGGTTATTATATACCGGTGGTGCATTTCCTAAGTATCTTCTAAATCCTTTATGAGAATTTGGAGTAGGAACGTTATTAGAATCGTAGTAAGTACCTTTATAATCTCTGTTGTCATAATCAGCAGGAGTTCTCAAATATCCAAGATAAAGTCCTTGAAGGTTAGATCCTTGTTGAATACGATCTGATCTTATGAATGCATAACTTGTTGTAAACCTTGCTGCAAACTTATCCGTCAATTGAACAGAGTGATTTAAACGAAGGTTACTTCTATTATAGCTAGATTTTCCTCTTATTATACCTTGTTGATCCCAATTCGCAACACTCATAAATGTGTTACTGGTTTCATTGGCATAAGAAATACTAGCACCTAGGTTATAAGTTGTTCCGTTGCCAAAAACTTGGTCACGGTTTGCATCATTATAAACAGCAGTACTATTTTTATCTGGATAACCTTCAGAATTTGTACCATATGGATATGTGATATTTCCAGATTCAGATACAAAACGTTGATTTCCAACGATAACACCGTCAGGTGCTCCTGATCTGCTTGAAATTCTATCCCCCCAAGAAATACTTGTAGTTGGAATAGAGACACCACCATCAGCACTGTAGTCATCACCTTCTATGTACCATTTTGCGTACCCTTGTCCAAACTTATCTTGTTTGTCAAACTCAACGTTTATACGGTCATAAGAGACTGCACTGTTGATTTCAACACTCATTTTTCCTTTTGCACCTTGTTTAGTTTGGATGATTATCGCCCCATTCGCAGCACCAGTACCCCAAACTGCTGCAGCAGCAGCACCTTTAAGAACAGTTACTTTTGCAATATCTTCAGGGTTGAAGTCATTCAAACGAGATTGTTGAGCAACACCAGCAGTACCACCTCCAACACTTGTGTTAGATACAGGCACACCATCAACAATAATAAGTGGAGATGTTCCACCATTAATTGTGTTTTGACCCCTAATCTGAATGTATGCACCAGAACCTGGATCACCAGTATTCTTAGTAATTTTCAAACCAGAAGTTTTACCAGCCAAACCTTGAATTAGACCAGATTCTCCTGATCTTGTTATCAAATCTGCTTGAATAGCTGTAGATGAGGAAAGATCATCATCTTTCTTAACCTCAAGTCCAAATGCTGTCAAAACGACTTCGTCCAATGTATTGGACTCGGAAACCATTGTGACATTGATTGAACTGTCAGCTCCAACTGTTTTTGTTATAGTCGTCATTCCAACAAAACTATAGCGAAGAACATCCCCACTTTTAGCTTCTATGGCATAATTACCGTCAAAATCAGTTTCAGTACCAGAAGTGGTACCTTCAATCAAAACACTAACACCTGGTAGCGGGCCGGTTTCATCCGACACTGTACCCGTGATAGTTCTTTCTTGTGCAAAACTAAATTGCACTACCAACGCTAGAAATAGCGTCAAAATTCCACGTAACTTTGTTTTCATTATATAAATTATTTGAATTAATTTTTCCCAAAAATCTTAATAAAAAGTTAATAAACCAACTTTTTAACAAAAAAAGTTCATAATGAAACTTATATATCCCGTTGAAATAGAGGATGATATTGTTAGTTTTTTAGGGAATAATATAAGTTAAAATATAGAAAATCAAGAAGATAAGTTGTTAATGTCGCAATATCAATAACTCATCTTGTTCTTTTACAACTATGTTTTATGAATCTAGTTAAGCATTAGATAAAGGAAGCGAGAAGGGGAGAAATATTTTCAATTTTCAAAATTGATGAAATCTTTACATCAACGAGTTCATTGATAGAAATTAAAAAAACCATCACGCCGAAGCATGATGGTCTTAGTTATTTAAAAATTCTAATTTAAATTAGAAATTCAGATTTAGTTTCCAACACCATTAACATCCCAGAAAACTCGGGTTGCTTTAGTATCACCACCAATTGCAGAAGCAGCAGCTTCATAATTAGTACCATTAATCTGAGGCTCATCATTAGGGTATATATACCTTCTTGGAACAGATTCCTGAGATTCAGCAGCAATGTTCATTTCAGGATAATCTAAAAGTCTCCATGAAGACCATGCTTCAAATCCTCTTCCAAAAAGAGCAACCCATTTTTGCTGACCAATACTCTTGTTCCATTCAGCTGAGTTATAAGCAACTGTCGCTTGAGCAATGTAATTGTCAATTCCAGCCTGATCAACTTCTGGTACCCAGTAATTCATAGAAGCAATGATTCCTTCTTTATAGTATCCTTCTGCAGCAGCAGAACCTCCGTCAATAATTCCTTTCTCAGCGGCTTCCGCTAACAAAAAGTTTACTTCATCATAACTCATGATAATAGCTTCCAAATCTGGAGTATGCCAAAGATCACCAACATGTGAGAAATCAGGATAAGAATTACTCGCTCCATAAGTACCACCGATATAAGGAACTCCAGCGTTATCATCCATAAAAACTGCAGATCTTGGATCATTTAAGGTATTCATGATATCAGCAAAAGTATTTGCGATAATATAATCTTTTCTTCCTGATTGTACCAAAGCTTCCCAGTTAGGGTTTGTATTTGGTGGTGCAGTTTCGAATGGAAATCTTGCGTTATCACCATTAGATCCCAATACACCAGCAGCAACAGCGGCTCTAGCTGCAGTTCCTGCAGTTCCTGCATCAACATCAGCAATACGAACAGCCATCTTCAGCTTTAAAGAATTACCAAACTTAGCCCAACTATCAACATCACCATTGTAAATTAAATCTTCACCAGCGAAAGAACCGTTAGAAGCATTTAATGAATTCAACGCAAGGTCAATGGTTCTCATGATATCATCATATATTGCAGCATCATCATCATATTTAGGAATAAGATTTTCATTTCCTTTTAGTGCCTCGCTATATGGCGCATCACCGTAAGTATCAATAACGATATGCCAGATATAAGATTGGAAAAGATCAAGGATAGCCAGCTTATTAGCTTTAGTACCTGCATCTAATTCATTCTCACTAATCAATTTTTTAGCCTCAACAACATCAATCATTACACCGGTATACATAGAACCCCACCAGTTTCCACCAATATCTCTACCTACCATGTTATAATTGGTTTCATCATTGTAAGTAGTTGTAGTCCAGTGTTGAGCCATTTGCTTGAAAATATTTGAGTTCACACTGGGTATCGTCATTTGTCTGAAAAACGATCTTTGGGCATTTGTCACCAAGAACGCTGCAGGCACCTCGCTAGGATTCTTTTCGTCGATATTCCAACCTTCGAAATCCTCACACGCAATTGTGGCGCTTAATAATAAAGCGATTAAAATTATTTTTTTCATTTTTTTCATTTTTTAAAATTCTAACTTAACACTAAATCCGAAATCTTTTGTAGACGGATAAGCACCCGATTGGTATCCTTGAATATTACCTGCACTAAGACCGGCTTCAGGATCACTATATTTGTCGTCTTTGTCTATAATCCAAAGGTTTCTACCAACTGCAGTAAAAGATAATCCTTTTACAAATCCGTCAGCGAAATATTTAGTCGGAAGACTATAACCTAATGATAATTCGCGAAGTTTAATAAAACCAGCATCATATACATGTAAGGCATTTGGAGCTCTTGCATATCCTAAAGCATTTGCATAATAATCCATTCTAGTTCTAGTTGTATTTACACTTCCATCAGGATTAACACCTTCAAGTAAAATACCACCACCAGCAGATACAGGATCACGCTTTGGAATTCCGTTTTCATTTAAACCTGCAGTGTACTCATAAGTACCTGTTGCAGAACCATACCATCTGTCAAGAGAGAAATAGCTACCTCCTTTTTGCATATCAATTAAGAAACTCAATGAAAGACCTTTCCATGTAAACCTGTTGTTGATACCACCTCTCCATTCTGGTTGGAAAGTACCTAAAACTTGACTTCTGTCAGAAGTTTTTAAATATCTACCATTATCTGGATCAATAGTTACTTGTCCGTCTGTGTAAATATAATCGGTTCCTTTGATCGTACCGTAAGGCTCACCAACAGCAGCATTAATAGTAACACCACCCTGAAGAGAAGCTAGTTGCAAGTTTTCAAGACCTTGAGGTAATGATAAAACTTTACTTTCGTTTTTACCCCAGTTTACATCAATTCTCCATTCAAAGTTGTCTGTTTTTACAGGTGAACCATATAAAGATAGTTCAACACCTTTATTCTGAACCTCACCAGCATTTAACCACTGTCGAGAATATCCTGTAGCAGTACTAATAGATACCGGAGTAATTAAATCTTCTGAAGTTTTGTCATAAACTGAAAGATCAAATCCTAATCTGTTTTTGAACATTGACATTTCAAGACCAATTTCTACTTCATTGGTAATCTCATTTTTCAACTCTTGATTTTGATTACTACTTGGTAGTGAAGCTGTACCTTGTCCTGCAATTGGAGTTCCAAGACCGTATGTATTATAAACAGTCAATGGCGCCGCTGCGTTACCAGTTTTTGCATAACCAGCTCTCAACTTTCCTAAATCAATAATGTTAGAATCGAATAAACTAGAGAATAAGAAACTACCTGAAACACCATAGTAGTCATATTCATCATTATCTCTTGGAAGCGTAGATGCTTTGTCTCTTCTGTACGAGGCATCAACAAATAAAATATTGTTAAAACCTACAGAAGCATTCGCATAATAACCATTAATACCAACACTGTATTCAGTTTCAGATGGTGCATTAATAGGATTCTTTGAATTAGATAAAGCGTATAAACGTGGTACGTTCAAACCACCATTTGTCGATGCAAAAATAGATGAAAAGTCTCTTCGAAGAATATTTGTTCCAATAACACCTCTAAGACTCCATTTGTCCCATGTTTTATTAAAATTCAACATCAAATCGTAGTTGTTTTCGATATAATTGTTGTTGTATCTATTATAGTTAGGAACATCTACAGATCCAATTGCAATTCTTTCTTGTTGGAAATTAGAGTAAGTATCTAAAGTAACTCTACCCATTACACCTAACCAATCATTGATGTCGTAATTTAAGGTGATATTACCAAAAACACGATTTCTTTCATCATCCTGGAAATTTTCATAACGAGTCCAGTAAGGGTTATCGAAATAGATAGGAGATAAATCATTAGCAGGAACCGGATATGATGGGTTCCATGTGATATTTTCTCTTGTTGCAAAATATGCTTCTTTCTGTTGCTTCATATCAACATTCACTTGATACCATTGTCTGAATGACTGGTTAGGGTTCTTTGCATCATACCCTGTACCAAATCTACCTTTACCAGTAGTTCTGTTATACGCAACTTGCGTACTTGCAGTGAATTTATCATTGAACTTCCAAGATCCAGAGAAGTCAAAGTTATGACGAATAATCTCTGAGTTAGGAAGAATACCTTGTTGATTTAAATTTGTATATCCTAATTTAAATTGTCCTTGATCGTTTGCACCGTCTAAAGTAACAGTGTTAAACAAGGTTGTACCCGTTTTGTAAAACGTGCTAGGATCATTTTCCATCGCTACATATGGAGTGGCTTCTCCGTAATTTGCTAATCCAAGGGCATCTAATTGAGGATACCAAGAAGGCCATTGTACAACATTAAGATTTTCATCAAATGCAGCACCAAAAGAAGCATCCTCACTTGAAGGAGTAGCTAATTCAGTAACTCCGTCACCATTAAAATCAATGTCGAAAAAGTAACCAGTGTCTCCATAATAAGGACCATAACCAGCACCGTATTCTCTTTGATACTTAACAAAAGTATCTTTATTCAATTGGTTAAACGTAACAGTCGAATTGACAGTTACACCAATTCCTTGATTTTCTCTAGCTCTACCTTTTTTGGTTGTAATTACAATTACACCATTTGCAGCTCTAGAACCATAAAGAGCGGTTGCAGCACCACCTTTAAGTACGTTTACAGACTCGATATCGTCCGGATTGATATCCGAAGCCGCATTACCGTAGTCATAACCACCACGACCAGTTGTTTGACCTGATGAGTTGTAAGTACTGTTACTTACAGGAACTCCATCAACGACAAATAAGGCCTGGTTGTTACCAAAAAGAGATGAATAACCACGAATAACCACGTTGGTTGATCCACCCATTGTACCACTTGACTTAACATCGATACCGGCAACCTTACCAGATAAAGAGTTAACGAAGTTAGGATCTTTCACAGTGTTTACTGCTTCACCATCTACTTCCTGAGTAGCATAACCTAAAGATTTTTTCTCTCTGGTAATACCCAAAGCTGTTACTACAACTTCATCTAGGGTGTTCTCTCCAGAGACCATTGTTACATTGATTGAGCTCTCTGCTCCAACTGTCTTTGTGACTGTAGTCATACCTACAAAGCTGTAGCGAATTACATCGCCACTTTTTGCTTCAATAGAATAGTTACCGTCAAAATCAGTTTCAGTACCAGTAGTGGTACCTTCAATCAAAACACTAACACCAGGTAATGCGGAGGACTCGTCCGACACAGTTCCTGTGATAGTTCTTTCTTGTGCAAAAGTAAATTGCACTACAAACGCTAGTAAAAGCGTCAACATTCCACTTAACTTTGTTTTCATTATATAAATAATTTGAGTTGTTGAGAACGAAAGTCTTAATAAAAAGTTAATATACCAAGCTTTTAGAGAGAAACTTTAAAAAAATGTTGAAGAAACATATGTAAAAATTTATTTTTTTTTAGACAAAAAATGACAAAATGACATGATTATTAAAATTTACTGACAATTTTAATGTGCACTTTTGAATTGTCAAATTCGAAAGGTTCATCATTATATTTTCCATTTGCATAACTAATATTTATGATCCCAGCTTTTGTTTGAAAGGCATAGCCTAGGCCGAAACTTAAGACGCTTGTATTTACATCAAATAGTTTGTTTTCGGTGTATGCATAGTCTGTGATGGTATAGAAGAAACTTGAAGGGTTAGGCTTGAATCTGTATTCAAGATTAAAAACTGTAAAGGCAGAAGTAAAAATACTTTCTTCATCAACACCCCTCAGGTTATAAATACCGCCAATTCTAAACAGTTCATTTTCAATATAATCGCTAGAGTTTAATAGGCCAGTTGAATTTTGTAGGAAAATATAATTCTTTGGATTGATCGAATACAGATAATGGGTACGTAAATGGAATTTTGACTGCGAGGTTCGTTGCTCCTCATTTTTTCTTGATCCCATCAGCGCGCTTATATCGATATTAAACGATACCGGAAAGAGAGGATCGGATGATAATTTTTTAAAAGTGTATGAAATGCCATAGAAAAGGTTTGTATAAGAAGAGATACCAATTTCATTACCATTGCTAAGATCATTTGAGTTTTCAGAACTTAGTTGTGCAGCAATTTGACCCTTTCCGATAATGCGATACATTAAATTTAAATTAAATTTAGTGTTATTGAAAGTGGAGTCTTGTCTGTATAATTCGAAATTAATTTTTGGAGTCAGTGGTGAGTTGAACAGATAGGGTAATTCTGTTTCCAGATAAAATCGCTGGCGGCTATTTCCATTGTTCTTCCAAAAAAGAGCAATGGTTTCACCACTGTTAAAAATATTATTCATCGCTAGATCGAGATAACCATTAAATTCGAGCCCTTCGTCATTTTCCTTTGAAGCGAATCCGATGATACCGTCAAATTCATTTGATTTTTTTTTCTTCAGATATAAATAGATGATTGTAGAATCATTGGTAAATAATATTTCAGGTTGTTTTAATTCTTCAGCAAAGTTTAAGTTATTGACAGCCTGTGAAGCTTTTTCGATTTTGTCCTTATTAAAAACAGAACCTATTTTTAAATCGAGCTCATGGTTAAGATAATTTTTTGGAAAATTTTCATAACCTTTGATCACTATCTTGTCAATATAACGCTCTCTTTTCAGATCGATAATTAATGTTGCACTTGCCTCATTGTTTACTAATGCGATATCTTTGAGAGAGAATTGAACAAAAGAATTACCTTTTACTTCAAACAAATCAACGAGTGATTCCATAAACTGACCAACTTCGGAAAAAGGAATTCGAATTTTTGTGTCGGTTAATTCTTTGCTAAAAGGATTTAGTTCTTTTTTAGTTAAAATTGTTTTGGAAATATAACTGTAATCAATGTTGATATACTTTACTCTTATGCCCGGGTCGATATATGCAACCCAAAGAGAATCTTTTCTTGTCAGGCTATCAAGTTTTGAGTTTAAATAGCCGAACAATTCGATTTTGCTTCTGTAAGCATTGATCTCTTTCGGAATAGAATCCTTTCTTAAACCATTTCTGATATATAATTTTTTAGAAATAGGATCCTGATTTTCTCTGAGATTTAATCTTATGTCAAGCTTTTGATTCTGGGCCTTTAAAGTGTTGAAGACCAGAATGAAAAATAGCATATATATATATGGTGTATATTTTAGTTTCAAAAGCTGCAAAATTTCAGGCTAATATCTATCAATTTAAGCGATTTACAAATAACTTAATTGTCAAAATTTTTGCACTGCTATTTGACGAGTTCTTATAGTTCTGATCTTAATTGGCCAAACATCTGAGTAATTTTTGAGATTTAAGAGGCCTTGTTGGTTTCGCCCTCATTTTTGCTTGACACCATAAAGCTAAAAAAATCAATAATTTATAGTTTGAATAACGATAAATTTATCATACATTTGCAAACTCTTAAAAACAGAGAGAACAAAAATTAAAATTATATAAAGATAGAATGCCAACTATTCAACAATTAGTACGAAAAGGAAGGACCAAAACAACCAAGAAGAATAAATCGGCTGCTTTGAATTCTTGTCCCCAACGTCGTGGAGTTTGTACGCGTGTTTACACTACTACACCAAAAAAACCAAATTCAGCAATGAGAAAAGTTGCTAGGGTTAGGTTAACTAACGGTAATGAAGTGAATGCATACATTCCAGGAGAAGGACATAATTTACAAGAACACTCGATAGTATTGGTTAGAGGTGGAAGAGTAAAAGATTTACCTGGTGTTAAATATCACATTGTTCGTGGTGCTTTGGATACAGCAGGAGTAGAAGGAAGGACTCAACGTCGTTCTAAATACGGAACCAAACGTCCAAAGAAATAATTAATAAGCTTTAATGTAAGGAACAATGAGAAAAAGAGTTTCAAAGAAAAGAATCCTTTTACCGGATCCAAAGTTTAACGATCAGATGGTTACAAGATTTGTAAACAACTTGATGTTGGATGGTAAAAAATCGATTGCATTTAAAGTTTTTTATGATGCAATGGAAATAGTTGAAGAGAAAAAGCAGGATGAAGAAAAGACTGCTGTTGAATTGTGGAAAGAGGCCTTATCAAATGTAATGCCACACGTAGAGGTAAGAAGCCGAAGAGTCGGTGGTGCTACGTTTCAAATTCCAATGCCAATTAGAGCAGATAGAAAAATTTCTATGGCGATCAAATGGATGATCCTATACGCCAGAAAAAGAAATGAAAAAAGTATGTCTCAGAGACTTGCCGGTGAAGTACTTGCAGCAGTTAAAGAAGAAGGAGCTGCAGTTAAGAAGAGAATGGATGTACACAAAATGGCAGATGCAAATAAAGCATTCTCACATTTTAGATTTTAATAAGGGTATAGAATGGCAAGAGATTTAAGATTAACTAGAAATATTGGTATTGCTGCTCATATTGATGCGGGTAAAACCACTACTACAGAAAGAGTTCTATATTACACAGGAGTTTCTCATAAAATAGGTGAAGTACATGATGGTGCTGCGACTATGGACTGGATGGAGCAAGAGCAGGAAAGAGGTATAACAATTACTTCTGCTGCAACAACTTGTACATGGCAGTTTCCTACTGAAAATGGAGTACCAACTTCAGATGCAGAAGGCTATCACTTCAATATTATTGATACTCCCGGTCACGTGGATTTTACAGTTGAGGTAAATCGTTCATTAAGAGTTCTTGATGGATTGGTTTTTCTTTTTAGTGCTGTTGATGGTGTAGAGCCTCAATCAGAAACTAACTGGAGATTGGCTGACAACTATAAAGTTCCAAGAATCGGTTTTGTAAACAAGATGGACCGTCAAGGTTCTGATTTCTTAAAAGTTTGTACTCAGGTAAAGGAGATGTTAGGTAGCAATGCGGTACCTATCGTACTTCCAATTGGAGAGGAAGCAGATTTCAAAGGAATCGTTGACTTGGTAAAGAATAGAGCAATAGTTTGGAAGGAAGAATCTTTCGGTTCTACTTTTGATATTATTGATATTCCTGAAGAATTGAAAGAAGAAGCTGCTGAGTACAGAGCTTTATTGATCGAAGAAGTTGCTTCATATGATGAGAATCTTTTGGAGAAATTCATGGAAGATGAAGATTCGATCACAGAAGAAGAAGTTCACAGTGCGTTAAGGGCTGCGGTTATGGATATGGCGATCATTCCGATGATTTGCGGATCTGCTTTTAAAAATAAAGGTGTTCAGTTTTTATTGGATGGGGTATGTAGATATTTACCTTCACCATTAGACAAAGAAGCAATCATCGGTATCAATCCAGATACTGAAGAAGAAATTTCTAGAAAGCCTTCTGTTAAAGAGCCGTTTTCTGCACTTGCATTTAAGATTGCTACGGATCCATTCGTAGGAAGATTGGCGTTCTTCAGAACTTACTCTGGACGTTTAGATGCTGGATCATACATCCTGAACAACAGATCAGGTAAAAAAGAAAGAATTTCACGTATCTACCAGATGCACTCAAACAAACAAAATTCAGTTGATTATATCGAGGCTGGAGATATTGGTGCGGCTGTTGGATTCAAGGATATTAAAACCGGAGATACAATGTCAGCTATGGATGCGCCTATTGTATTGGAAAGTATGGATTTCCCGGATCCTGTAATCGGGGTTGCGGTGGAGCCAAAAACCAAAGCTGATGTAGATAAGTTAGGGATGGGACTTGCAAAATTGTCTGAAGAAGATCCTACTTTCCAGGTAAGAACAGATGAGGCTTCAGGGCAAACGATTATATCTGGTATGGGTGAATTGCACCTTGAGATCTTGATCGATCGTTTAAAGCGTGAATTTAAGGTTGAGGTGAACGAAGGAGAGCCTCAGGTGGAATATAAAGAAGCTATTACACAGACTGCGCAACACAGAGAGGTTTACAAAAAACAATCTGGTGGTCGTGGTAAATTTGCGGATATCATTTTTGAAATGGGACCTGCTGATGATGATTTTGAAGGAACTGGATTACAGTTTACCAATATCATCAAAGGGGGAAATATTCCTAAGGAATATGTTCCTTCTGTTCAAAAAGGATTCACAATGGCAATGAAGAACGGTCCTTTGGCCGGATATGAAATGGATACGATGAAGATCACGCTTAAGGATGGATCTTTCCACCCTGTGGATTCGGATGCACTTTCTTTTGAATTGGCAGCAAAAATGGGATATAAATCAGCAGCGAAGGCAGCTGGTGCAGTTATCCTTGAGCCAATCATGAAGTTGGAGGTGGTAACACCAGAAGAAAACATGGGAGATATTGTTGGTGACTTGAACAGAAGAAGAGGTCAGGTAAATGCGATGGATGACAGAGCCGGAGCAAAAGTTGTAAAAGCAAATGTTCCTTTATCAGAGATGTTTGGTTATGTAACAACCTTAAGAACCTTATCATCTGGTAGAGCTACTTCGACAATGGAATTTTCTCATTATGAGAAAACACCTTCGAATGTTTCAGAAGAAGTGATCAAAAAAGCACAAGGTTAATCTACTAATACGAGATAAAATGAGTCAGAAAATTAGAATAAAATTAAAGTCTTACGATCACAATTTAGTAGATAAATCTGCTGAGAAGATTGTAAAAACTGTAAAGAATACAGGAGCTGTTGTAAATGGACCAATTCCATTACCAACACACAAAAAGATCTTTACTGTATTGCGTTCTCCACACGTAAACAAGAAGTCAAGAGAGCAATTTCAATTGAGTGCGTTCAAAAGAATTTTAGATATCTACAGTTCTTCTTCGAAAACAATTGATGCTCTTATGAAGTTAGAGTTACCAAGTGGTGTAGAAGTAGAGATCAAAGTTTGATCTTAAGGATCAGAATGATCCAAAGCTGAAAAGGAATTTTCAGTTACATGTCCTGAGCGGTTGACGAGGGAAAAACGGAAAAAATAGATTCAGGGTTGAAGATATTTTGACCCTGTTTTTTTGAAATAGAGAATAATAATTAAATAATAGTAAAATGTCTGGGTTAATAGGAAAAAAAATTGGAATGACCAGTATTTATGATGAGAATGGAAAGAATATTCCATGTACCGTTATACAAGCTGGTCCTTGTGTGGTTACCCAAGTCAGAACCAAAGAGGTTGACGGGTACGAAGCCTTGCAACTTGGTTTCGATGACAAAGCAGAAAAGCAGTCTAACAAGGCGCTAAACGGTCACTATAAAAAGGCCGGTACTACTGCTAAAAGACGTGTCGTTGAATTTCAAGGATTTGAGCAAGATTTTAAATTAGGTGATGAAATTTTAGTAGATCACTTTGAAGAAGGAGAATTTGTAGATGTATCAGGTACATCTAAAGGAAAAGGTTTTCAAGGAGTTGTAAAACGTCATGGTTTTGCAGGTTCTGAAAGAACTCACGGTCAGCAAAGTATGAACAGAGCTCCTGGTTCTGTAGGTGCTGCATCTTATCCTGCAAGAATTTTCAAAGGCATGAGAATGGCCGGAAGAATGGGTGGTGAAAAAGTGAAAGTTCAAAACCTTAGAGTTTTAAAAGTGGTTAAGGATAAGAATCTTATAGTAGTTAAAGGTGCTGTTCCTGGTCATAAAAATTCATATGTAATTATTCAGAAATAATGAAAGTAGCTGTTATAGATATCAACGGGAAAAAGACCGGAAGAAATGTTGAGCTTTCGGAGGCAGTTTTTGGGATTGAGCCAAATGACCACGCTATTTATTTAGATGTTAAGCAACATTTAGCAAATAGACGTCAGGGAACTCACAAAGCAAAGGAAAGAGCTGACATTACTGGAAGTACTCGTAAGATCAAAAAACAAAAGGGTACTGGTACTGCGAGAGCAGGTAGTATCAAATCACCATTATTCAGAGGTGGAGGTAGAGCTTTTGGTCCTAGACCAAGAAACTATTCATTCAAATTGAATAAAGGATTAAAGAAATTAGCACGTCAATCTGCATTGTCGATCAAGGCAAAAGAGAAGAATATTGTTGTGATTGAAAAATTCGATTTTGATGCTCCGCAGACAAAAGAGTTTACAAATATTTTAA
>JAAESS010000170.1 GCA_024229195.1 Flavobacteriales bacterium
AGCACTGGAAAAATATGAACAGGATAAAACATTTACCTTTACTTGCGATGTATTTGAAAATGCGATTCAATCATTATTGAAAATAAACATAGAGGATGAAAAAAATAGAATTTTTATTAAGTCAGTATTAAATGGTTTCGATAATCATATTGGTTACCTTTTTAAACCTGAATTATATGGAGTATTTTCTGCGCGACCACAATTAAAAAAAGACTGTATCGATTTATTAAAGAGAATTGAAGAGTCAGAATTGCATGAATAGTCATTTAAAAGAGTTTTGTCGCATCTAGTTCTCTATGTAGTGGCACACTAACCATATAAAATTATTGGGTATTCACTATACCCAATAAACTTGAAGATGCAGGAAGGCGGCAAGTGAATGAATCCCCATGAGCATAGATAAACTATGTGATTGGGATGAATGACCGCAGCCAACGCATCTGCAACTTCAAGGATGAAGGGTATAGTATTGATTACTTAAATAATCCGTTCAGCAAATTTTCGGTTATTTTTTTAACGTCTTCATTATTGGCATTATCGCCCAATAATTTTTGCAAACCTTCTTCTGCTTTACTTTTTAATTTTTCTTCTAGTTTATTGTTTTGTGTCAATAATGCTTTGAAGTCAATTTTATACGTTGGCGCGATCCAAGGGCCTTCTAATTTCACAGGCACAGTAAGATCTTTCAATTCATCAATGTTTTTACCACCTTGTCCTTTAGAAGAACCGACAACAGAGATAAACAGACGGAAATCCAATAATTCATTCATGAGATTGGTTTTTCCTTCGCCCTGCACGCGTAATAAAGGCGCTTCGGCTTTTAGCTCCTCAATCGTGGCAAAACCATCGCCCAGTTTAAAAATCACTTCCAAGGCACTGAAGTCCGTTTTTCGCACTTCTTCTATGTAATCGGCTTTTTTCCCTTTCAGCGCAGCTTTTGCCTCACGCAACATAGCAGCGATATTAATACCTTCCACGGCACCGTCTTCAAGCTTTACACCAAGTTTACCCTTGACGTTTTTTCTCAGGTTATAAGCCGATAAGCCTTTACCATTCAGATTGATGCCAATATTACCTCTGCCATGCAAGAAACCTTTACCAGTTGCATCAGTGAGTAATGGTGCAATTTCAACTCCGGTAATCGTATTTTTGACAGAATAAGTCGCTGGCGTTTGGTTCACATCCAACCATGCATTGGTGCTCATGCTGCCTTCATAGAAATCTGCGTTAAATTTATTGATTTGTGCCTTACCTTGCTCAATGGCAAATTCAACCTGTACTTTGTCAGCTTTGATATTTTTCAATATAAAACGGGTGATCGTCATTTCACCGGCAATATCTAAACCTTTCAATGCACTCAAATCAGGTTCTTCACGGCTCAGTACCGGCGTTTTATATTCGACTTTTTCAAGGGTTGACGTATCCGTTTCTGATGTCGCAGATGCGTTTAATTCTGGTTCACCAAGCCATTTATCGAGATCGATTTCTTTGCTTGACAGTTTAAATCTAACTTCTGGGATCTCGTGTAATTTGATGCTTGCATCGCCAGCTACTTCAATATCATTCAACTGCGCAGTTAATTTTTCGAGAATAATATTTTTCGCTAATTGATCATAAATAAAGTTGGCATTCAAACCGAGTCTGACCATGCCTTCAGGCAGTTTCTCACCCAAAACTTGCGAATTCATCGCTAAGCCAGTGGCAGAAATTTTATTAAAATCTGACGAAATAAAGAGGTTAACCTGACCATCATTTTCAA
>JAAESS010000171.1 GCA_024229195.1 Flavobacteriales bacterium
CCGGATAGGCAAAAATAGTTGTTTGATCTTTTTTTCCAAACCAAAAAGGCTTACCAGGCCTTTGACGAACTTTGTGAAACTGCTTGATCACTCCCAGTTCGTTTAGAATTTCAGGTAAAAAATCGAATTTTCCTTTACTTACCGCTCCGCTAAACATCAGTACATCATATTTTGTCAGGAGCGCATCAATTTTATTTCTTAATTGTTCTTTACTGTCACTAATATGAAACAGTTCAGGGCTGATCTTAAATCTTTTTAGAAGTGAGTAAAGGGTATGCACATTACTTTTTCTTATTTGGTATGGTTTTGGAAATTCATTGACCTCAACCAGTTCATCTCCGGTTGATATAATCGCTACTTTGGGCAAGCAGGAGACCTGAACTTTTGACTTTCCAACTGTTGCGAAAACCCCTATTTCTGCAGATGATATTTTAGTATTCTCAGGGACTAAAAGTTCATTTTTTTTTCTATCCAAGCCTTGGAGATGTATATTTTGAAAGTACTGAATCTTATCTAATCGAACTTGAGCGACTCCATTATCTATTTCAATCAATTCATATGGAATGACGGCATCTGTATTTACCGGCAACATAGCGCCAGTCATGGCTTCAATACAATGATCCTCGTTTTCAAGAGTCAGTTGCTTGCTTCCGGCTCCCTGTACATTTTCAATCTTGAATTTTCTTCTCCCCGACTCAAAAACTGAGGTCTTCAGCGCGATACCATCCATACTTACTCGATTGAATGGGGGCATTTCCCGATCTGCTGTGATATTTTCTCTTAAAACTCTTCCAAGTGATTCGTTAAAATCAATCTCTTCCGCACCAAGTGATAAAGTTTCTTTCAAAACGATATCCAAGGCATCCTTGACATCAATTAATGTTGCTTTTTTATTCATATGATTATTAGCCACCTATGGTCGACATACTTTCTGAAACTGAATTATTTCCTCTGTTAGCTTCTGCAATGAAACCATTTTTGGGTTTCTGCTGTACCGTAGAGATAAATAATTGTTTGAGTTCATCATCGCTGGCACCGCCCCTTATAAATTCTTTTATGTTAAAAACACCATCATCAAAAAGGCAATTTTTAAATAAGCCTGTAGCCGTAATTCGGATTCTGTTACAATCCGTGCAAATTGTTCTGGTAAAAGCCGGAATGATCCCAAAAGCTCCTTTATAACCATTGATTTTAAAATTTTTGGAAGTTGAGGATTTACTTGAGACGATATTTTCTACTTTGTTATAATGTGTATTGATCGTTTTCAGAATTTTGTTGTAATTCCAGACTTCTTTCACCTCACGAATTCCTTCACCGTTGAAAGGCATTTCTTCTATAAAACGTACTGAGACTTTATCGTTTTTTGTCAATTCAATAAAATCGATAATTTCATCAGTATTGACTCCCGATTGGATGACAACATTAAGTTTTAATTTAAGATTACTTTTTAGGAGGTCTTGATAGGTTTGAATCACCTTTGGGAAAACATCTCTCCTTGTAATTTCGAAAAACTTTTCTCTTTTGAGACTATCAATACTGAGATTCACTGCATTGATCTTCATTTTCTCAAGATCATCTATATAATTTGAGATTAGGGCACCGTTTGTGGTAATATTTATTTCCTTTAATTTCTTATTAAAGGATAAGGATTCGAGAAAATTGACAAAATCCTTTCTTACAAAAGGTTCACCTCCTGTAAGCCTTACCTTATCTACACCCAATTCACTTAAAACTCGGGTAATCCTGTACATTTCCTTGTAGGTAAGCAATTCTTCCCTTTTGACGATATCTATACCGTGTTCAGGCATACAGTATTTGCAACGCAGGTTGCATCTATCCGTTACTGCCAAGCGCAGATAACTTATTTTCCGACCGTATTTATCAACTAATTGATTCATTTATTTTTTTTCCAAAAGGGGGATAAAGGTACGAAAATGCCCAAACTAAATGCTTGGTTTAATTGATTAAGTAAATTTTTACAGCCAGATCAATGGGGTAGTTTATGTTTTACGGCATGATAAAGAAAGGCTCCGAGATGTGCGCCAAATAGCACAATAATGATCGCAACCACACCTTTTCCTAAAAGGATATACATGGGTCCGGGGCAAGAGCCGCCGAGGGCCCATCCAAGACCAAAGATAGTTCCGCCAATTAGATTTCTTGCAATACCTTTTTTCTTGGGCTCAACAACAATAGGGTTCCCATAAAGCGTTTTGATCTTTTCTTTTTTGAATAAATACATTAAAATGGCACCTATCGCAACGGCAGATCCAATCACACCATACATATGAAAGGATTGCAATTTGAACATTTCATAAATTCTGAACCATGATATCACTTCGGCTTTACTCAGTGTAATTCCGAATAATATGCCTACCAGTAAATATTTGATATATTTCATCTTCAGTTTTATTTAAAATATATAAGGTAAAATAAGCCAGGTCATGATCAGACCTCCAATAAAAAATCCGCCTACAGCGATAAATGATTCAACAGAGAAGCTACTGAGACCAACAATACCATGTCCTGAGGTGCAGCCCCCGGCATATCTGGAGCCAAAACCGACCAGGATTCCCGCGATAATCAACACTAAAAAACCTTTCACTGAAAGCATGGCTTCCAGACTAAAAATTTCATCGGGAAGATATGTGGCGCCTCCGTCTTGAATGCCAATTTCAGCAAGGGCTGTAACAGTTTTTGGATTTATGGCAACGGTGTCATCAGGTGTCAACCACTGATCGGATATAAATCCTCCTACGATCAAACCGATCACAAAAACCAGGTTCCATTTATTTTTTTTCCAGTCAAATTTGAAGAAATCAACAAATTTTCCTGCGCCACCCATGGCACAGACAGTTTCTAAATTTGAGGATACTCCAAATTTTTTCCCAAAGAAAAACATCAGAAACATACAAAATGCAATAATGGGTCCTGCTACATACCAAGGCCATGGTTGTAATATAAAGTCCATAATTTTTTTAGCTTAATTCGTAAATTTAAATCTTTCGGGACTGAATCAGGTAACTTTTGTTACATATCAAAAATCAAGAACTTCAATCTTATTTCGATATAATTTGATTCTTCCTTCATTTTCAAGTTGCTTCAATAAACGAGAAACAACCACGCGAGAGGTATTAAGATCTACTGCAATTTCCTGATGCGTTGTGTTCAACTCGGTACTTCTCATGATCTGAACCTTGTCAACCAGATATTTGAATAAGCGTTCATCCATTTTTAAAAATGCCAATGTATCAATTGCCTCGAGCATTTCATTTAGTCGTATGTCATAGCTGTCGATAACAAAACTTCTCCAAGAGGGATATTTAATCATCCATTCTTCTAATTTTTTGACAGGAATAAAGATCAGTTCAGAATCTTTTTCAGCAATACCCCTCACTTTACTTTTATGACTTTGAATTCCGCTGCCAAATGTGATGGTACAAGTATCACCTCTCTCTAAGAAATAGAGAACGATTTCATCCCCTTTTTTGGTTTCACGACTAATTTTAATGGCACCTGTCAGGATCAGTGGGATGTAATGGAATGTGTCTCCAATATCAAGTAACAAATCATTTTCCTTTACTTTTTTATAAGTGCCAACCTTGGCAATTTCATCAAGTAATTCTTTTTCAAAAACAACGCTGTAATATTCTTGGAGTTTTTCTCTGATCATTTTGTTATGTATTTTCAAAGTACAATTTATGAATTATCTGCAAGTTGCTCTTCAATATAATCTAAAATAATTTCAGTGGCTCCTGTATGATTTTTGATAAATGCTTTTGAAGTTGCTCCCAATTCGTTTCTTAAGGTTTCACTCTTAATGAGTCTAGTGAATTGACTGTGAAGATCAGTTTCTGATTGACCTACCAGACAAGCTTTAAGCGCTACCAATTTTGTTGCCTCTTCGAATTTTTCATAAACAGGTCCGATCACCAACGGAATTCCAAAAACTGCCGGTTCCAGTACATTGTGAACACCATCCTTATCAAAGCCTCCACCAATATAAGCGATATCAGCATAGCTGTAGACCTTAGTTAGAATACCAATAGTATCTATGATAAAAACTTTTGCATCTTTTTCTGGAACTCCCTCAGAGTTGACTGAAGTTTTGCAGTTCAGGGAGAGTTTTAGTTTCTGTATCTCTTTCGAATTTATGTTGTGAGGGGCAATAATATAACTTAGGTTTTTATCGAGATTTTGATTGATAAAACTCACAAGGTAAGATTCATCAATTGGCCATGTACTTCCGGCCACGAGAATAATTTTATCCCGAACGAATCCTTCAAGAAATGGGAGTGTATTATCTTGCTCAATAATCTTGGCAACTCTATCAAATCTTGTATCGCCACTTACAGTTGAGTTCGATATTCCAATACTGGCCAAAAGGTCTTTGGAGCTTTTGTTTTGAAGAAAAAAATGAGAAAATGATTGTAGTGATTTTCTCATCCAACCCCCGTAAGATTTAAAAAATAATTGATCTTCTCTAAAGATACCTGAAACAAGGATTGTTTTGATCTTCTTTTGTTTCAAAACACTTAAAATATTGGGCCAAAATTCATATTTAACAAAAATGGCGATCTCAGGATGCACCAACTCAATAAATTTTCTGGAATTTGACATGGTATCGATCGGTAAGTAAACCACAACATCAGCTCCTTTAAAGTCTTTTCTCACCTCATATCCTGAAGGAGAATAAAAAGAAAGAATAATTTTATAATTGGGTTTGGATCTGCGTAATACTTCAATAAGCGGCCTTCCTTGTTCAAATTCACCAAGAGAGGCGCAATGCATCCAGATCGTTTTTTCATTTGGTGAAATGGCTGAAATTAATTTTGGAAAAGTATCTTTTCTCCCCTTTACAAAGAGTGCTAATTTATGATTGAAAATCGCAAGAATATTTACAACTATTCCAAAGAGAGATATGGCAAAATTATATAGATATTTCATTTGTCAGCTAATTTAAAAATTTAGAGGTAGAGCGCGTAAAATATTTGTATTTTTGTCGTGCTAAACAATGAAATAGGAATCAAAATTGACCAAAATGAAGAAAATTCAAATGGTTGACTTACAAAGTCAATATCAGAAAATTCAACCGGAAATCGATAGTGCCATCCATGATGTAGTTGCTTCAGCAGCTTTTATCAATGGCCCTGAGGTTAAAAAATTTCAATCCGATTTGGAAGCATATTTAGATGTGAAACATGTCATTCCCTGTGCCAACGGAACAGATGCTTTGCAAATCGCCATGATGGGGCTGGGACTGGAACAAGGAGATGAGGTCATTACAGCTGATTTTACCTTTGCAGCTACTGTTGAGGTCATTGCATTACTCAAATTGACTCCTGTTTTGGTAGATGTTGATCCAAAAACTTTTAATATTGATCTTGAGGCACTGAAAAATGCAATAACTCCGAAAACAAAGGCCATTGTACCTGTTCATTTGTTTGGTCAGAGTGCAAATATGGAAGCGATTATGAAAATTGCTGAGGAGCATAACCTTTATGTTATTGAGGATACAGCTCAGGCCATTGGGGCAGATTACACATTCAAGGATGGTTCAACAAAAAAAGCCGGAACAATTGGAACACTGGGAACCACTTCGTTTTTTCCTTCCAAGAATTTAGGTTGTTATGGAGATGGCGGTGCAATTTTTACCAATGATGATGAGTTGGCGCATACCATTAGAGGAATGGTAAATCATGGTATGTATAAAAGATATTATCATGATGTTGTGGGTGTTAACTCCAGATTAGACAGCATACAAGCAGCGGTATTAAGGTTAAAATTACCTCATTTAGATGATTACTGTTCGGCAAGAAGAAAGGCGGCTCGTTATTATAATAATGGATTTAGAAGTAATCCGAATATTATTACTCCTGTGACCGAAAAATGCGGTGAGATTTGCGATACATGTAATTGTCATGTATTTCATCAGTATACTTTAAAAATAACCAATGGCAAAAGAGATGAACTTCATCAGCATTTAATGGACAAAGGAATCCCGAATGCAATCTATTATCCGGTGCCTCTACACAACCAAAAAGCCTATCTGGATGACAGGTATAAAGAAGAATTATTTAAAGTGACCAACGAGTTGTCAAAAACTGTCATTTCGTTGCCTATGCATACTGAGCTAGACGAAGAACAGCAGGATTTGATTATTCAGACGATCATGGAATTTGTTTAATATTTTTGACTAAAAATTTGGTCAGTAATCAAAATACTATGAAAAAAAATAAGATTCTTGTTACAGGAGGTCTGGGGTTTATAGGATCTCATACCGTTGTTGAATTACAAAACAAAGGATTTGATGTAGTGATCATTGATGATCTTTCAAATACTAAAATTGAGGTCTTAGATGGAATTACCGCAATAACAAATATTCGCCCTGAATTTGTTCAAATGGATTTGAAGAAAAAGGAAGACGTGGTTTCTTTTTTCAAGCATCATGATATCGATGGCGTCATTCACTTTGCGGCTTCCAAAGCTGTTGGAGAAAGTGTTGAACAACCTTTGAAATATTATGAGAACAATATATCAACGCTTGTTTACTTGCTTCAGAGTATGACTGAGAATAAGGTCCCTCATTTAATATTTAGTTCGTCTTGCACTGTTTACGGACAGGCAGATGAATTACCTATTACTGAAAATGCCCCTGTTAAAAAGGCAGAATCCCCTTATGGGAATACAAAACAAATTGGAGAAGAGATTATTCAGGATGTTACAAAAGTTGAAAACCTAAATGCTATAGCATTGCGATATTTTAATCCAATAGGTGCACACGATAGTGTTCACATCGGAGAATTACCTTTGGGTGTTCCACAAAATTTAATTCCATTTGTAACACAAACCGCTGCTGGAATTAGAGAAGAGTTATCAGTTTTTGGAGATGATTATCCGACCCCTGACGGGACAGCTGTAAGAGATTATATTCATGTGGTTGATTTGGCCAAAGCCCACATTGTTGCATTGCAAAGATTACTGCAAGGCAAAAATAAATCAAAAATGGAATATTTTAATTTGGGTACCGGTACAGGGAGCTCTGTATTAGATGTGATTCATGCCTTTGAAAAGGCAAATCAGATGGATGTGAATTATAAAATTGTAGCAAGACGAGAAGGTGACATCACAGCCGCATATGCCAATACGACTTTAGCCAATGAGGAACTTGGGTGGAAAGCAGATCTGGGTTTGGAGGAGGCGCTTTACTCAGCTTGGCAATGGCAATTAAAACAAAAATAAAAAATGAAGCCTGACTTTAAGGTAAAATTATAATATGGAAAATAATAAAAAGAAGATTTTAATCACTGGAGGGGCCGGTTTTATTGGCTCTCATGTAGTTCGACTTTTTGTCACAAAATATCCCGAATACATAATATACAACCTTGATGCCCTAACCTATGCAGGTAATTTGGAAAATATTAAGGATTTGGAGGCTAAGGGTAACTATAAATTTATCAAGGGAGATATAAAAGAGGGGGAGTTTATAAGATCTTTGTTTAAAGAATTTATGTTTGATGCGGTTGTCCATTTAGCCGCTGAGAGTCATGTAGACAGGTCTATTACCCACCCAAATGACTTTATTGAAACCAATGTATTAGGTACCGCAAACCTTCTTAATGCATTCAAAGAAATCCATTCAAGTTCCTTTGAGGGGAAATTATTCTATCATATCTCGACCGATGAGGTATATGGATCATTAGGTAAAACAGGATTATTTACAGAAACTACATCATATGACCCCCAATCACCATATGCATCCTCAAAAGCGGCATCGGATCATTTGGTAAGGGCTTATGGGAATACATATGGGATGCCTTATATGATAAGTAATTGTTCGAATAATTATGGAGCTAATCAATTTCCAGAAAAGTTGATCCCTTTGTTTATTAATAACATCAAACATTCGAAATCACTTCCGGTCTACGGAGATGGTAATTATACGAGAGATTGGCTTTTTGTTGAAGACCACGCTAATGCTATTGATGAAATTTTTCACAAGGGTAAAATGGGTGAAACCTACAATATTGGAGGTTTTAATGAATGGACCAACTTAAATTTGATCAAACTGCTCTGCAAACTAATGGATGAAAAATTAAATCGGACTGAAGGAAGTTCAGAAAAATTGATCACCTATGTCAAGGACAGAGCCGGACACGACAGAAGATATGCCATCGATGCTACAAAATTAAATCAGGAACTGGGATGGAAACCCAGTGTTACTTTTGAGGAAGGTCTTGAAAAAACTTTAGACTGGTATTTGGCAAATGAAAACTGGCTTGACAATGTAACTTCCGGATCCTATCAGGACTATTACGAGAAAATGTACAATTAGTATAAATTTAAAAATCAAATTTATATTTGACTCCGGCAAAGACTTGCAGGCCTTGTACTTTGAAGTTGGTATATACCTGGTAATTACTACTGAGTATATTATTCACATTGACAAAAACATCAAACTTATCATTGATGTTGTAGACCCCGTTTAGGTTTATATCGAAATAGGCAGCGTTTGTGATTCTAATGCTTGTATCAGGTATAATAGATAAGTCATCTTTTCTGTCTGAAGAAAAGAAAAGATCTGCTCCTGCACTCCATTTTTTTCTCGTGTATTTGGCAAGCAATGTTGCTTTCATCAATGGTAAGTTCCATGCATGCTCTTCATTTTTCAGGCTATAAGAATTAAAATCAATGTTACCACCAAACTTAAATTCTTTGAAAAGATCGAAAATTATTTCTCCATTAAAATGGATCGTATTCACATCATCATATACAACTTGAAAAGAATTACCTGCTTTATATCCTTTGTCTACTTCGGTGCTCCCGTCTGTAAGCGAGGGATTTAATTTATAAAGGGCTTTATTTTTTTCATTGATATAAGCTGCTTTAAGGTTAAATCTGATTTTTGAATTTAACAAACCTTTGATCCCGGCATAGGCATTATACTGTTGATTGGTTCTTCTGATGTAAAGTGTGGGTGATACAAACGGATTTTCATACACGAAATTTTGATAACTATTTTGTTGCAGATCTCCTATTACTCCAGCATATGCAATCAAGGCCTCGTCGCTAATATTATAGGATGCTGTAATATTAGGATAGGCATAGAATTGACTTCCTTCAAAATTATTAGTGATGCTATAATAAAGCCTTGCTCCGAGATTAACTGTAAGATTATCTCGTAAAACTTCGAAGTTAGGACTGAACCCTAAATTGAAATACGTATAACTCAATTTTTCAGTTTGAAAGAAATCATTTTCAAATTTCCCATTTAATAATTCAAGACTGATTTCCGAATACATCAATTCCTGTCCAATAGGGAAATCTATAACAGAATTGATTTCAAAATGATTTTCTCCACTTTTAAATTTATCTGAAAATCTATTGAGTGAAACATCACCTGTATGAAACAGTGCATCCGTAAATTGAATGTTACCTTTAAGATAAATATTGGTATATGATTGGCGTTCTTCAATTGAATTGATGGTGGTTTCAGAGTATATAATTTCATCCGATAGTCCATACCAGTTATTGGAAAGGTAATCCAAACCACCTTGAACTTTCCAGTCAAAAGTTCTTTCTGATTGCTTATAATACAGGTCAAGGTCGAGATCTTTAAAATCATCATTTAAAACAAGACCACGAATACCTCCTCCCGAAGCATGATAATTAAAAAAACCTCCAAAATCATTATAATTTGAGGAATTGCTATGCGCAAAAACCTCAACGATAGGAGTGCTGTAATTACCATAACCTGCAGAAATAAAATTGTTATAAAACCTTTCCTTAGGAACTCTTCTTAGTGTCTTCGCTTTTCCTTTAGCCGGGGTGAAAGTTGATGCCACGGGAATAGAATTGATCGAATAAGAGATTTCCTTTTTTTTACCAAGGTCAACACTGTCAATATCAGGCTCAGTATTGATCTTAACGGCTTCTGAAACAGTTGGTGAAAAGGGTTTTACCACATTGATCTCTTCGGTTGTGATTCTGTCTTTTTTCTTTTTCTGAGAAAAAACGACTCCACTAACCATGACCAGGATAAGGAATATGACGCTTCTATTCATATATTTTCTTCTCATTTTACTTATTCTTTTTCAATTATAACAGATGAATTGGTTTTTGCTTCCTTCGTTTTGATCTTATTCAATTCTAGTTTTGCTTCCTCCGTCAAATCTTTAAAATCAGAAAACTTCTGAATCACGCTTTCAAGAATATAAGTGGCCTGATAGGCATCTTCAAGTTCGTAAAAATTCTTGGCCATGATCACTAAACCTTTACCTCCCCAATATCTGTAAGTTGAAAATTCTGAAGCTAATTTTTGTACAGAAACATTAGATAATTTATAATTGCCTTCATTATTTTTAAAGAAGGCATCATAATAAATTGCTTCGGCTTTTAATTCACCCGTAGCAGTCTCTTCGACAAGCTTAAAAGCATCTTGTGCCTTCATAAAGTCTCCAGTTTCAAAAGCAGAACGAGCTATTATAATTTGGGCATCTGAGATAATTTTTGGTTCAAGTTTGGGATGCTGGGATACCGTCTCTGCATATTCCACGGCTGTTTCAAAATTTTTCAAGGCATAATTTCCTTTCATAAGGTTGCTTTGCGCAAATATGATGTTCTGTTCCGTTTCTGCCTCTTTTTCCAAACGGCTAAGTACTGAAATAGCCTGTTCCCAATTTTCCTCGTCAAGATAAAAATAGGCAACACTTACCAAAGACCTTTCCGTATATTGATTTTTATCTTTATTCAGTATGAATTGATAATAAGGAATTGCTTTTTCTTTTTGATCTGTCCTATTGTACGAATCGGCTAGGAAGAAATTCAAATGAAGTGCATTTGAGCCATTTGGGAACCGTTCCAGGTATTTTTTCAGAGATTCAATTGCCTTCTCCAGATTACCTGTCAAATAGAATTGTTCCGCTGATGCGAACATGGTATTTTCAATTTCTTCATCAGTTATATTTACAAAATCTAAGTTGCTGACAAAACGTTCATATTCATCCACACGTCCTTGCTGCACATAAATTTGTTTGGCGTTGGCAATGGCCTCTGTGGCCTCATCTGTTCCTGGATATCTTGCTACAACGGTTTTATATTTTTCCAAAGCTTGGTTGCTATGATCTGCATTAAAATAAACCAGTCCCTGCTTGAGTAATGATTTTGATACCAGCGAGCTTTTACTGTAATTTTTCACTATTTCATCATAAGCCGCCATAGCCTTTTCCGTCTCATTTACTTTTACATAAGAATTGCCAAGTTCATAGAAGGCATCATCCCGTAAAGTTGATTTTAAGTGAATTTCAATAAAATCATTTAGCGTTTTGATTTTTTTATCAGTTTCTCCCATATAGCCATAGCAGAATGCGATCTGAAGTTGTGCATAATCAACATCCAGATCATTATTATCTATCACTTTTTGATAGGCCGGAATCGCTTTAAAATAGCTGCTTAGGGCAAAAAAGCAATCTCCAAGTCTAAGATAACTATCGATAAGTAGTTTTTCATCACTTGCAATGGCTATATATTCATTGAAATGTCCCCCTGCCTGACTATAATCTTTCATTTGGAAATAAGTATAGGCCATATGATAAAGGAGGGTTTCATTTTCGACAGTCCCCTTGGCTTCAGATAAATCAGAAAAATCCATAAACCCCTTTAGTGCTCCCTCATAATTTTTTAGTCGGTATAGCGCCTCTGCTTTCCAAAATATTGATCGAGTTCTGGATAAAGAACTTGAAGAATTTTCAATGGCCAAGTTGAAATTTTCAATGGCCTTTTTATATTGTTTCTCCTTAAAAAGTTGAGATCCATAAAGAAATGTCACTTTCTGATAAGTTTCATTCTCTTTTGAATCAGTGTTTTTTAGGTACTTGAGTGCCCCTTGGTAATCATTTGCGGATATATACGCACTGATGAGATATTCTTTAACTTCTGATTGATCTATATCATCCGGATAGGCCGCTAAGTACTCCTGAATGACCTCAGCGACACCTTTATATGGATTTCCAATTTCATAACTTAGTTTGGCATAATTTAACCAGGCATCTTTTTTGATATCTGCATTAAAATCCATTTGCTTGGCATTTCTGAATGCATTAAGTGCCTCCTGTTTTCGGTCACTTTTTAGGTAACATTCGGCAAGATGATAATAAGCGTTTTGAGAAACAGCATTATTACCATCAATAATCTTTGTGAACCACAATAGTGCCTCCTCGTAGTCTTTTTGCTGATAATAGGCATAGCCCAGCAAGTAATAGTCCGTATTGTTCCATTTCCCCTTTTTCCCCTCATAGTCTAGCAGAAAAGGGGTAGCTTTTTCAAATTCATTCAAGTTAAAATAACTTTCACCAATAATTTTAGAGAGCTCAGAACGTTGAATCCCATTTGATTTTTCAATTAATGGAGTCGCAGCATCGATCGCTTCCTGAAATTTGCCTGTCTTGAATTTTATATTCGCCATATAATAAGGAATATCATCATCAAAACTTTGGTTATCAGCAACCTGATTCAGGTATTTGTCAGCCTCGGAATAATCATCGTCCTGATAGGCCATGTAGCCATAATAGTACTTTGCCTGAGCTCCATATTTATCTGAATTAAGTAATTGTGAAAAGTATTTTTTGGCATTGGCAAAACTTCCCACAGCAAAAAGAGCATATCCTTTTTTAAAGTTAAATTCTTCCTGATTGTATAGCGTAAGATTATTTTCTTTTACCTTATTGAACCATTTAAGCGCGTAGGCATAACTTCGATTCTTAAAATAGTAATCTCCAACTTCTAAAAAAGCAGTATTTCTTTTGGTGCTTGTTGGAAATTTTTCAAAAAACAAATTCATTAAATCGTCTGCATCTTTTTGCTTTAATCGAATGGCACAAAAAGCTTCATAGTAGTACGATCTGGCTTTTAATTCGGACGCGTCATCGAAGTCATTCTTAATTTTTTCAAAAACAAGTTGGGAGGCCACATAATCTCTATTTGAATATAATTCCATAGCATGGTTGAAATCAACAAGATCATGAGTGAAAATGGTTGATTTCTGGGCCGAGCCTTGAAAAAAAGAAAAAAGAATAAAAAAAATGAATACTTTCAGCAACTTCATTGGGAGGATAGCTTATATGGATCAAAAATAGTATTTAGATTATTTAGCTAACGTCAAATAATAAATAAATTGCAAAATTGTTGATTAGTTCAGCAGATTGTTGAAAACTACTCTTGATTTGGACAAGATTTATTAAGACTCATTGATCAGTTCCTCCATAAACTGATTAAAATCATCCACAAATTCTTCATAATAAATACCTGTAGCAGGTCCTGAAAACCCCGTATGAATCCTTCTCACTTTACCTTTTCTGTCAATGATAATTGATGTCGGGAAAGACATTACTTTATTCAGCATAGGTAATGATTCAGAAGCGGATTTGGTCGAAGAAGTTCCTGCAATTAGAAAATTATAAGGAACATTTAGTTTTTCTTTCATGGTCAACACCCTGTCTCGGGCATATTCGAATTCAGGTTTTATTTCATAAGCCAATCCTATAATTTCGACTCCCTGAGATTTATTTTTATTATACCAGTCTGCAAAAAACCGAGTTTCATCCATACAGTTCGGACACCATGTCCCAAGTATTTGAAGGATCACAATTTTATCTTTGTATTTTTCATCTTCAAGCGATGTAAGTTTTCCGTCAAGATCAGGAAAAGAAAAATCAATATGATCATAACCTTCCTTTAAATAAGTCAGAGAATTGGCGTCTGGGAGTTTTATCGTGTCATTTTTTTTCGACACAAATGTTTTATAGCTGGTTTTACCTGACCAGTACTCTCCCTTCAAAATAGAATCATTTTCTTTAAATGCTCTGAATTTATAAATATGGTTTCCATCAAAAGTATAAAGATACATGGTGTCTTTTGAGGTATATCCATCCAAATATCGGTAGTCACCGGTTTGTGTTAAAAAGGTTCCTCTTAACATTTGGCCCTCAGTTTTAAAAACGCCTATTGCTGACGTCTCTTTTCCATCCTCGGCTTTAAATGTAGTTTCCCAAGTACCATCAAATAAATTTGAACTTTCTACTTGATCAAATCGACCTTCTTTTCCATAAATAGCCTTAAATGGTAAAATATAATCATCTGCATAATTTTTTGAGTATGATCCAACGAGACTATCCTCAAATATTTTAGCCTTGATACTTATATCAAAAATATGCATGTCAAAAAACAGAGAATCATTGAGGACATCTATTCTGTCAATATCGAGTTTCTCGATGCCATTGATCAGTTTGATTTGATATGAGCCATCGTTTTTATTGACTTCAAAATTGAACGGAATCTGATTTCCCTGAGCAGAAATTTCTCCCCTCCAAATACCTGGTTTTGGCCCTAATTCGGGGTTAGGCTTTTGGCAGGACGATAAAATAGCAGAAATTATAATGATCAATAAAGTTGATATTCTAAAGTTTTTAACTGTGTTTTTGATAAATTCCATTGTTTTTGAACTTGATTAAGCTTTAAAATCGATTTAAATCCACTACTGAAAGAGAATCATGAATCAAAACGCTAATATCAGCATTTCCTCACAAATGAATTGATGTTTTCTATTTAAAAACTTTGTTAAATTTTTAAAATGGGCTTATTTTTTGCACAATTCTGTTTGTATGTATGTCGCGTTAAAATGGATAAGGATATTAATTTGGCAACATTTATTCGAATCCGTTTCAAGGGGCTTTAATATTTGAAATTTAAACGTTAAGTTTGTCTTTCTTTTGTTTTTAAGTCCATTTAAAACCTAAGAATAATATGTTTACCCAAACTAAAAAAGAAAGATGCTTGAATTAAAGGATGCCTCCATATTTCAAAGAGAAAATTTGATTTTATCCGATATCAATCTCAATATTCAAAATGGAGATTTCAATTATATCATTGGTAAAACAGGAAGTGGTAAAAGTAGTTTGATGAAAACACTGTATGGAGATTTGCCCTTGCAGACAGGTCAAGGAACTATTGTAGGGTTTGATCTTCAAAAGTTAAAGGAAAAGCAGATCCCTTTTTTAAGACGGAAAATTGGTATTGTATTTCAGGACTTTCAGTTGTTGAATGACAGGTCAGTTTATGATAATCTTTTGTTTGTCTTAAAAGCAACCGGTTGGAAGGGAAAAAATCAAATGGGTACTAAGATCAATGAAGTACTTGAAAAAGTTGATATGAAAACCAAAGGGTTTAAAATGCCTTATCAGCTTTCTGGCGGTGAGCAACAACGAGTAGCTATAGCGAGAGCTCTTTTAAATACTCCTGAAATGATACTTGCTGATGAACCTACCGGAAATTTAGATCCTAAAACGTCAATAGAGATCATGAATGTTTTAGAAGAAATTAATAAGGCAGGTATCACCATATTAATGGCGACACATGACTATGCTTTGATCTTAAAATTTCCTCATAAAACCATCAAATGCGAAGGAGGTAAGATCTTTGAAGTCGTGTAGTATTTATAAAAGATCGATAAGAATTTTCGCATTTTTTTGATTACTGTATAAAGAAAGTTTTTCTTTTCTCAAAGCGAGATCTTCCTTTAAAAAATCTTTTTCAATTGTTTTTAATACCTGACTGATGATCTCTTTTTTATCATTAGCGATAATACACAAGGAATCCAATCCTGCCCCTTTTATTACTTCTTGGTTGGCAATAACAAATCTGCTCTGAAGAAGTGCATTAATTAATTTTAGCTTAACACCGGAATTGTTAAAAGAATACAAAACATTAATATGAGCCCTGTGAAATAATTCCCTTAGTTGATGCTCATTTTTTATGGAAATAAAGCTGATATTTTTATGCTGATCAACCTTTGCAAGGAGTTTTGTATCGTCAGTTTTGCCTGCGATTGCCAAAGGATAAGGGATGGATTTAAAAACATCAATTAGATATAAAGCCGCCTTCATATTCTCATAAATATTTAAGTTACCATGGTATAAGGCGAAATAACCCTTTTTCGATAATTCATGTAATTTCTGATCAGGGTGAAAGGCAGGTAAGAATGTAACTTTTTCACCAAATTTTTCTTTAAAATAGGCTGCTTCATTCTGAGATATGGCAAGTATTTGATCGCAATGCCGTAATACTTTCTCATAACGTTTAAGTTTAACAGCAGCTAATCGATAATAAAGTTTTTTAAGTAAGTTTTTTTCATTAGCCGCAAGTTGTTTGTAATACTGATGTTCAATATTGTGGGTCCTAACCAAAAATTTTCTACCCTTAAAGAGGGTTTTGCCTAATAGAAGAGTCGTGTGTAATCCTTCGAATAGAATAGGCGCATCAATACGTTTTAGATTATCAATTAATTGATGATCGCTTCTCGAACTAACCACATAGGGCAATGTACCTAATGCTTTTAAAATTGATGTTTTTCTTTTATAATAATGAACCTCTTTACAATACTTCTTGAGAATATCTTGTTGAGGCCTTCCATACTCAAAAACATGAAGATATATCTCTAGTTCTTTTTTATGTAGAGATTGAATCTTATAATAAACGTCTATGACACCCCCATTGTCAGCAGGAAAGGGAACATCAAAACAAATAATATGAATTTTTTTAGTCAATCTTTTTTATAAATTCAATGAGTGTTTTCTTTTCATGATTCCAATTTAAATCAGTCGCAGCTTTTTCCAAGTCATGAAGATAGTCACTTTTGTTTACAATCATTTTTTCTATTGCTACTGCAAGACTTTTGGGATTTCTTGTATTTAGGCATTCTCCAATCTTATATTGATTTAAAAGCTCCCCTAATAAAGGGAGTTTGGAGACCAGAACTGGAATTCCAGCATGAATATAGTCAAACACCTTGTTTGGCAAACAAAATCTGTAATTCAATCCGAGGTCCTCTTCTAGACTGAGTCCTAGATCAGCCTGATGAGTGAGTTTTATAAGTTCATCAGGTAGTAACTTTCCTGTAAATTTAACCCTATCCTCAAGATGATTCCTTGTAACTCTCAATTTAAGTTGGGCTGTAATATCCCCGTCACCTGCCAAAACCAGCAAGTGATTTTTTAAATATTTTAAGGAATCAATCATAAGCTCTAATCCTCGCCCCATATTTAAAGCTCCTTGATACAGGATTATTTTTTGATTTTCAGGAAGGTTGAGCAAAGGTCTAAAGCGAGTTTCGGAGCAGGAATAAGGCACATTCTTGATTACAGTGACAGGTACTTTATATTTGTTGCTATAAATTTCAGCAAGTTTTTGGTTTACTGTAATAACATTTTTGAGTTTTGGAAAAATAAATTTTTCTAGGGTCAACCAAAATGATCTTGTTATGGGCCTTGATATCAATTCTGGAACTTCTGTAAAATATTCATGACTATCATAAATTAATTTAGAAGAATTCAATTTGCTCACAAGAAAATTTGGTAAAAGTGTGTCAAGATCATTCGAATAAAGTAGCTGTTTTTTAGTAAAAAGTAATGTGAAAAACAATCTAATATTATATTCTGCGTAAAAGAGAAAACCTTTATTAAAAATGAGTCGAAATCTTATTGTTTTGTAGTTATTATTGACGTCAAGACTATTTTTTAATAGTCGCCCGATTAACAATATATCAAAGCCCATCTCGTTAAAACAATCACAGGTTCTGAAAACGCGCTGATCTGTCGCTAAATCATTGGTTACAGATATGATGATTCGATTCAAATGATTGGAATTGTATCAATTTAAAAAATTGACATTTAAGGATAAAAATTGTGGGGTAAATATATTAAATATTATATTTGTTCGTCTCATTATAGAGCGCCAAAAAAGGAATTTTGTTTAACTAACAATTTGAACCATGAATTTGAGTAAAAATGATGAAAACCATAATTGGTATGCGATTTTCACAAAACCAAGATCTGAAAAAAAAGTTTTCCAAAGAATGCTGGATCAGGATATTGAAGCATTTTTGCCTTTGGTAAAAACGGTCAGACAATGGAGCGATCGAAAAAAAACAGTAGAAGTTCCTTTGATATCCTCGTATATATTTGTTCAAATGGAAGAAAAAGATCTTTATAAGACACTTCCAATTCAAGGAACCGTAAATGTTTTAAAACATTTGGGAAAGCCTGCCAAGATCCGTTCAGTCGAAATTGAAAACTTAAGAATTTTAAGTGGGACAGGGGAAAATCATCAGATTGAAAGTTGTATTAATGTGTTGAGAGGTGATGATGTAGAGGTGGTCAACGGCCCTTTTATGGGCTTGATTGCGACGTGCGTAAGAGAGGGTCAGAATCATAGAGTTATCGTTAAAATAGATTCTTTGGGGAGTTGTTTTAATGTCAATATTCCATTGAGTTTTTTACGAAAAATCAGTAAAAAGGAAACAGTAAAAGCATGAATATTACTATTGTAGGATCAGGATATGTAGGTTTGGTAACAGGAACTTGTTTTGCCGAAATGGGGAATCACGTTACCTGTATCGATATAGATCAGGAAAAAATAGATAAGCTTAAACAAGGGATCATACCCATCTATGAACCTGGTTTGGATACGATGGTTTTAAAGAATGTAAAAAATGGATCCTTGCATTTTAGTACAAACCTGGAAGATGGTTTGCGGAATTCTAAAGTCGTATTTATCGCCGTGGGAACCCCAATGGGACAAGATGGATCAGCTGATTTGCAATATGTATTGAGCGTGGCCAGTGAAATAGGTCAAAAAATACAAAAACCGATGGCTGTTGTTGATAAATCAACGGTACCTGTGGGAACAGCTGATAGGGTGGCAGATGTCATCCAAAAGGAATTAAATAAACGACAAGAAAATATTGAATTTCATGTTGTGTCTAATCCAGAATTTCTGAAGGAAGGAGCTGCTATTCAAGATTTTATGAAGCCAGATCGAATTGTGATTGGGGCAGATCATGAAATTGCATTCCAAACTATGAGAGATTTGTACGCACCTTTTACCCACAATCATGATCGGATGATCGAAATGGATATCAGGTCGGCTGAAATGACCAAATATGTGGCCAATGCCATGTTAGCGACTAAAATCTCCTTTATGAATGAGATTGCTAATATTTGTGAATTGGTAGATGCAGATGTGAATCAGGTAAGAATCGGGATTGGATCTGATTCACGAATCGGCTATAGCTTCATTTATCCCGGGAGTGGCTACGGAGGATCATGTTTTCCAAAAGATGTTAAGGCTTTAAAGAAAATAGCAGAAGATAAGGGCTATTCGGCTGGATTGATCTCATCTGTTGAAGAAGTCAATGACAAGCAAAAATTAGTGATTGCTGAAAAAGTAGTGAAAAGGTTTGGAGAAGATCTATCCGGAAAGACTTTTGCGATTTGGGGCCTTGCATTTAAACCAGGAACAGATGATATGCGAGAAGCACCATCGATATATATCGCCAAAGAATTGGTAAGGCGCGGAGCAAAAATTAAAGCCTATGACCCCAAGGCCATGCATGAGGCAAAAACTTTTTATTTAAAAGATACATCTAACATCACATATTACGATTCCAAATATGAAACCTTAGGGGAGGCCAATGCAATGATTCTATTAACAGAATGGAAAGAATTTCGTTCCCCTGATTTTGAGGAATTAAAAATGAAATTAATTGAACCTGTTATTTTTGATGGTCGTAATCAATACTCTCATTTAAGATTGGAAGAAAAAGGATTGGAATACTATCAAATAGGGAAAAGAACAGAATTTTCAAACGGTCAATAACTTTTAGATAATAAAAATTCAATAGGTTAATTAAATTAAATAAGTATCTTCGTAAAAAACCCCCTCGTTATGAAAAAAATTATCACACTTCTATTATTCACAGGATTTCTTTTTTCATGTGCCACGAAAGAAGACGTTGTGTACTTTAATGGTATGAGCAGCGCGGACAATTCCATAGGACTTGACAGTTATTCACCTACCTATCATATTGATGATGAATTGGTTATTGTGGTGAATGCTTTAGATCCTGAAGCAGCGAAACCATTCAATAAAGCTTCGGTGAGTGTTTCTCTTGATATTCTTGATGCTCGAGGTAGAGAAAGAATTCAAACTTATCGGATAGATCCAAATGGGAATATAAATTTTCCAGTTTTGGGAGAGTTAAAAATCGCTGGTCTGAATAGACAACAGGCAACGATTATGTTGCAAGGTAAGTTGTCAGACTATATTAAGAATCCAATTGTGGATATCGAAACAGTGAACTACAGAGTTACGGTTTTAGGTGAAGTTCAACGCCCGGGAACATATACTGCTGTAAACGAAAGAATCACACTAGTCGAAGCTATATCATTGGCTGGAGATTTAACGATATATGGAGAGAGAGAAAATGTATTGGTCATTCAGGATTATGACGGTAAAAAGACCTATACCAGAGTAAATCTTAAATCAAATGATTTATTCAATTCTCCGGTCTATTATTTATCACAAAATGATGTAGTCTATGTAGAGCCCAATAAAACAAGAGCCAAGAACTCAGCTATTGGTGCTCAGACAGGTGTGCTGTTATCAGCTTTCGGCCTCCTAATCTCTGTTGCTGCATTAACCGTAACCATAATAAATACATCCAACTCAAACTAAAAAAGAAAAGAGCTCCTATCAGGAGCTCTTTTTTTCTTTATAGTGAACCACAGTTGTTATCTCAGCAAATTGACGAAACATTTCCATCACACCGCAATATTTATCTGCCGATAATTGAATTGCTTTTTCGATTTTGTCTTTTTTAAAGTCCTTACCGTAAAAAATATATTCGAGTGTCACCTTATTATAGAATTTAGGATGTTCGTCTGTGAGTTCTCCTGAAACGTTTATATCCAGATCATCAATGTCCACTCTCATTTTTTTTAAAAGAGAAATAATATCCATTCCGGTACATCCCGCAAGTGAAGTCAGCATCAATGCTTTAGGTCTTACACCTTTTCCTTCTCCACCAGATTCTTCTGCTGCATCAATTTTAAAATTTCCTCCCAATGTATCTGCATTGAAAAGCATATTTCCCATCCACTGTGTTTTTATTTCCTGTGCCATATTTTTGTAAAATTATTTATGTATTAGTTTATCAATATTAGGGGATTGCTATCTGTCAGAACAACTCCAGTTCCATTAAGATCAGAGTAATTTATAACTCCTTCTTGTATAGTCACACCTTTTGCAATATCCTTACGCAAGAGTAAAGCTCCGTCCATATCAACATAATCTAATGAAGGTAGCAAATGAGCAATTGCAGATATACCGATTGAAGATTCTGTCATACAACCCACCATGGTTTTCATCTTTAATTTCTTAGCCTTTTCGATCATTCTTCTTGCCGGAGTAAGACCTCCACATTTGACCAATTTAATATTGACCCCATGAAATTTTTGATAACAATGA
>JAAESS010000172.1 GCA_024229195.1 Flavobacteriales bacterium
CCCGCGATTCCAACAAATTTTTCGACATGACTGTACCAGGGAGCAAGATCTTTGTATCTAATGGGCCAGTCAACAGCAAAACCATCTCTTGCAGGCCCTTGAAAATCATAATCACTCAATCTTTGCGTTTGTCTTGCCCATAGCAGCGATTTACCTCCGGTCTGATAACCTTTGATCCAATCAAATGGTTTTTCCTGTACATAAGGATGTTCCTTATCTTTTGATACAAATTGCTCGGCATCTTCATTAAAAATATAACATCTACTTGCTATTGGATTTTGTTTTTTAACATCTTCCGGAATTATTCCTCGGTGTTTGAACTCCCAGGGGTTCATATTTGTTGTAGGATAATTTACATTGTGTTTTACCTCTCTACCTCTTTCGATTACCAGAGTTTTAAGCCCTTTTTCAGTAAATTCTTTTGCGGCCCATCCACCACTCATCCCTGAACCTATGACAATAACATCAAAGGTGTTTTCTTTTGTATGGTCAATATTAAAATTAGGCATTTAGATTTATTCTTTTACTGTTATCAATAGTTTCGCATGGTCCGTAAGTGCCTGGAACCAAGGTGTAAGGCATGACCTCTGTCATAATGTATTCAGAATTCATATAACCAAAAGAAGTAAATCGCTTGGTAATTGTTACAAATAATTGTAGATCTTCAGGAGTAGGTTCAGCGCCATCTATAGTTTCATTAACTAAACCATTAAGTATATTTTCTCGTTCTTGTTGATGAAGTGATTCGAACGAATTTCCGGTGATTTTTTTAATGTGGTTTTTAAAGGATTTTAAGCCCATTAAAAATTTTGACTGACTTTTTTGGTCCATACAATCATCTACCATCACCCAAACAAAATCATGCACATTTAAAGATACTGCTCCGGGTAAATCACCTTCAGGAATGATACTGGAAACAAGCTCTTTCATCAAAGCTTCTTCTGATGCTTTAATTTTCAATTTATTAAGAGACAAGCTTATCTGTTCCTGAGTAAAATCACAGGATGGCAATAAAACGATTCCTCCGGTTAATATTCCCAAATTTCTGAGGGCTTTTCTTCTGTCCATATATTCATTCTTAGGTAGTATAATAAGTAATTTCTCAAGAAAATGATTTCCGAAAATAAATTATCAGCAGGTGGTAAGGTGTGTTGGGTAAATATATAGAAAAAATAAGTGAAAAAAAACTCTATTTGATCCTCAAGAAACGGATGGGGTTTTATGTTAGCTCCAAGATTATAATTTCACTATTTGTGACTCCGGTGAGTGCCTTGGTAATGCATTTATAAATAATTGATAACATCATTCAAAATAAAGACAAGACACGTAGAATGAACTCCTTCCCCTTTTGATGATCGTTCATAATACGTATGCTTGTCAATTTTGTAAAATCAAGAACTATGCTTGATGCATTGAGAATTTCAAAACAAATATCTATTTACATAAATTTTGATGATTCATATCTATTGACTAATTGGCAGGGATATATCCAAGGTCTTCACGCATCCAGCCCCGCTTTTCATCCATTTTCCATGTATATTGGCTCATTTCCTTAAGTAATGGGTCGAAGTCATCCTTCATAAGGTTATAGTTTTCTTCACCTATTTGAGCATTAGCAAGATTATTTTCAGCAGCAACGGCAATCATATAATAAGATCCCATCACTCCAAAACCGGTTTTATATACTCTGTAATGCATTTTCGAATTGTTCTTTTCAAAGGC
>JAAESS010000173.1 GCA_024229195.1 Flavobacteriales bacterium
ATCCCAAGACACAAAAAACAAGTCATTATCAGGTTAAAGGATGAGATACTTAAAAATATGGAGACGGCTCGAAATTATGCTCTTGAAGCTTTTGAGTAGTGGAAATAAGCGCTTATCACAACAAGCAAGTCTAAAGGCAAGTCACTTTGAAAGCCAGATTTTCCTGATTCCTATAAAAATAAAAATAAATAGAGAGTAAAAGATAAAAAATGGGATTATAAATTCTTTCAGTCCCAGCACGAGCATCACACTGATGATCAAAAGTTGAAACCCTAAACCAAAAGTTGAAATGGCGGTCATAAACCAATTTGGGAAGGAATAACTTTCCGAAGCTTTAGGATCGAGCATATAAATCAACTCATCGAATTTACCATAAAGTATTCTGTACATACGAAATAGAATATCAACATTCTTTTGTTTTTCACCAGTCATTGCAACCGGTGTTTCATTCTCAATGATCCTACTTGTTTTATCTCCGCCAAAATTATTTCTTAAAATGACGTAGTAATAATTATACAATGTCCCTTGTAATTGAATACCTGTAAATGCAAGAAAAGTTAAAAGTAGGTGAGTATCTGTTACATACCAAAGTCCTAAGAGTATCAAAAAGTTTAAGATGATATCTGAAATTGAATCGAGATAACGGCCAGTATATGATGGCGTTTGTTTTATGCGAGCCAGTTCACCGTCAGCCGCGTCCAAAATAGATTTTAATATGTAGAAAAAAGCAGCAGCCCAAAGAAAATCCTTTAGCATACATGCAATACCGATCAGTCCTGAAATAACAAAAGCAATGGTCACATGAACGGGTGTAAAATCAGTATTTTTAAGTGATTTCGCAATGGCTATTGCAAGGGGTCTTCCATAGTCTGAAAGATCGAGAAATCTATGTTCTTTTGGTAGTTTTGACATGTGTAAAGGCCAATAGATTCATAGACACAAGAGTCTCAATTTAAAGCCAGATTTAGTTTTTATTTTATGGGTCTAAATATAAATATCTCCGATGAAATAGGTAACAGCATTTCCAGATATTTTCACTCTTTCTCCAACAATTTCACAAATTAAGTCTCCCTTTCGTTGAGATAACTGTTGTGCTGTCAATCTAGTCTTGCTTAATCTTCCACTCCAGAAAGGTGTAAGTGTTGTATGCGCCGAACCAGTTACCGGATCCTCTTCAACGCCACATCCGGGTGCAAAAAACCTTGAGACAAAATCAACGTCTTTACCCTTTGCTGTAATGATAACACCTCTTGCCTTTACTGCTCGCAGAATATGAAGATTAGGATCGCTTTGTTCAATATCCTCCTGAGAGGCATAAAGTAAAAGATAGTCCATTTTTCCTTTATAAACCTCTAATGGTTTCTGTACAAATGCATCATTTATTTCTTTTGGTGCCTCAACTTTGGTTAATTTATCTGCAGGAAAATTAAGGGTTAATACATCTTTTTGCTTGGTAACAGATAGATTTCCACTATGACGCGAGTAAAAAGAAATAGTGTCGTCTGTATAGTCACAATAATTAAAAATAACGTGTGCCGAAGCAAGCGTTGCATGACCACAGAGTGCCTCTTCATTTGTTGGTGTAAACCATCTTATTTCAAAGTCCTTCTCTCTTTGAACCACAAAGGCAGTTTCAGAAAGATTATTTTCTGAGGCAACATGTTGCATGATTTCATCGGCCCACCATTCTTCCAATACACATACAGCAGCCGGATTTCCTCCAAAAACATCAGCTGAAAAGGCATCGATCTGATACATCTTTTGTTTTTTCTTATTCATGGATTTGATGTTGGATTTTTAGCTATGAAAGTCATTTTAATTGAATTGAGATAATTTTAAACACCATCTATTATGATCATTTTTGTTGATGCTGCTTTTTGCCTGATTGCTCTTGCTTTGGTATATTCTTCAGAATTCCACCAAGAGTTGGCCACATTCACTGAAGGGAATTCAAGAAGGACCAGGCGCTTTGGTTGCCAGTCTCCCTCTAAGACAATCGTATCTCCGCCACGTGCGATGAATTTACCTTGATAGGAAGCGATTGACGCTGGTGTTAATTGGGTATAAGCTTTATAGAGCTCCTGATCATGTACCTCTATTTCAACGACTACAAATGCTGACATTTTTAATTTAATTTACAAGTTGATAATCAATAGTAGATACGACTCGGATGATCTTAATTTCTGGAGTGTTCAGATCTCGATCATTAATAGAGAATTGCCCTTGACGAGCCACTCTTATCGGACCAACTTCAGAGTCAGAATCACGAGCAAATTTTTCTGCGACTTGTCTTGCATTTGTTGTAGCCTCTTCGATCATCGAAGGTTTCAGTTCGTTTAAACCAGTAAAAATATATTCAATGGGACGCCATTCGTTTTTGGATCCGAGTACAATACCTTTCGACATTAGGTTTAATGATTCGCTGAGTGCATTCTGTAATTTTTTTATGTCATTGGTTCTCACTGTAAATTCTGACTTCGAGAGATACCTAAAACCGGCATACTGGTTATTATTGTACAAATTACTTCTTGCATCTGTAATATTTACCATTCCTCTGGTGAGCTCCTCCTCACTGAATCCCTGATCCAGGAAGAATTTATAAACCAAATCATTTTGATTTTCAATACTGTTTTTCAGTGTTTTTAAATCATTTCCGGTTAGGACCGCATTGATTGGCCATACGGCGAGATCGGCTTTAACCTCCCTCTCAGATAAACCTTTTACCTGAACATAACGGTCATATTCTTTACCCGTTTTATGCATATTTCCTATAAAATATCCCCCAATGATCAAGCCAGCTGCTAATAAAAAGGCGGGAAGTAGTTTGTTATTTTTCATTAAGTCTATTTTAAAAAAGTAGTCAAAGGAAACGAACCAATTAGATTTTAAATTTAGTCCTTTTCGTTCAGAATTCTATCAACTTCATTTAATAATAATGGAAAAGCAGGATAGGTCATACCATGCCCATATCCATCCATTTCCATGATTCTTGTATTTTTATGCCCTACGACCCTCATCATTCGCATCATATAGGCATTTTCTTCATAACGTCCCATTAATTCTTTTTCACGATCACCGGTAATCAGGAGTAGGGGTGGGGCATCATCTCTTACGTGGTACAGAGGAGCCAGGTCATCAATAATGGGTTGAGTTCCTGTTATTCCTCTTTCTTTACGCACTGTAAAATGTGTGATGGTATGACCACTAAAAGGAATCAAACCCGCGATTGCATTGGCGTCGATCCCATGCGTGTTCAGGTATTTTTTATCTAGCCCAACCATACTTGCAAGATACCCTCCGGCTGAATGGCCTGAAATAAATATCGCATTAGGATCACCTCCATAGGAAGCAATATTTTTAAAAACCCAGGCTACGGCAGCGGCAGCATCCTCTATATACGCTGGTGCATTAACCTTGGGATATAATCGGTAATTTACGCTTACAACCGCAATACCCTCTTGCTTTAAAGCTTTGGGGATATGTTTTTGACCTCCGCTTAATCCGCCCCCGTGAAACCAAACTACAGTAGCGAAAGAGGGTTTGTTTTGGGGATAGTAAATGTCAAGAACACAACGTTCTGAAATGTATTGATTCTGGTTAGAGACAGAGTCTTGGTAATACCGGATATTTGAATCTAAGCCATAAGCAGTATCCTGCGCAAATAAGGAAATGTTTAGCATCAGAAGTATGAGTAAGAATAAACTGTTTTTCATTGATTTATCATTTTTTAACTAGAAGGTTCATTATCTATTTTCATATTAAAACAGAGCAATTTTAAAGCTATGACCCTTATTAGCTCGAGCGTCTGAGGTCTATCAAATATAGCAATATAATACAATAGACAGAAAAATTCGATTGGAGCGAAAACAATTGAGCGGCTGAAGAAGCATTAGGAAAAATAAGCGCAAAAAAAAGGGTTTGAAAAAAATCAAACCCCAATTTATAATCCTAAGATTAATCTTGAGTAAACGTTATGACATATTCAGCAAATAAAAACTAAAAAAAATAACTCAGTGACCACCGATTTTTTTTATTTTCATTTGAGCCAGTAATTTCGTTTCTGGCTTTTAATGTATGGAAATAAATTCTTCCATTCATTTTTATTTTGGCTTTGATGGATCTTCTTCTGTCATTTCCTATTCCGAATAATTCGAAATCTCTTACGCTATTCTCATCGACCAAAATCATATTCTTTCCCCTCAATTCTTCTAGCTTCTTGTTCAAAGCTTTATGATCATCTAAGATAAAAGTGATGTCGACAAACTTTCCGTTGTCGTTATCGCTTAAATGCTTAAGTATTGAATAATCAAGTTGCATGCAGGGGGGATTTGTTCAATAGATACCCAAAAAGCAAATGGGTTGCGTCAACTTGCAAAAAAAATCACTTTTTTTTGTAAAACTTCTTAATGGAACGAAATAAGACTAGAAAAAGAATTGGTTTTAAGCTCAAGACCCTTGAAAACATTCAAAGAAATAACAACATTATTCCATCTGTGTAGACATGGAAATTTAATTTTAGCAGGAGTGTTTCTAGTCTAAATCTAAAAATAACGAAAATTAAACTATGTTTTTTAAACTCGAAGTTTTTGTGTAACATTACAAAAACAATTGATTTTTATATGGATAGCAAAATAATTAGGAACAAAGAATTGAATATTTATGAAGCTTTAATTCCGGTTTTTGCGCTGATTGGGATGCTCGCTTATAACGTTTTTGTATATGGAGATGATGCCCTAAGTGGATCCAATCAATTCATCCTTTTGCTCGGGGGCGCAGTTGCGGCCATTGTCGGTTTCTTTAAAAAAGTGACTTATAAGCAAATGATAGAAGAGGTTGCAAATAATATTAAATCGACTACTGGTGCTTTGTTAATTTTGTTATTCGTAGGCGCTTTAGCCGGAACCTGGCTGATCAGTGGAGTGATTCCTACCATGATTTTTTATGGATTAAAATTGTTAAATCCTACCATATTTTTACCGGCTACTGTCATCATTTGTGCTGTTATATCGATTGCAACAGGAAGTTCATGGACTACTTCTGCGACTGTTGGTATTGCATTGATCGGTATCGGAGGAGCTTTAGGAATTCCATTGGGAATGGTTGCAGGTGCGGTACTTTCAGGGGCTTATTTTGGAGATAAAATGTCTCCATTATCAGATACGACTAACTTGGCACCCGCGATGGCTGGTACGGACCTTTTCACCCATATTCGATATATGGCCTTTACAACAGTACCTACTATACTTGTTACTTTGGTTGTCTTTATTATTTTGGGATTTACATTTGAGACCAATGGTACAGCCGATACAGAATTAATTCTCAGTTCTATTCAAGAATCTTTTCATATCAATGGCTGGTTATTTTTGGTTCCTTTGGCTGTCATCTTGTTGATCATCAGAAAAACACAGCCTCTGATAGCCCTATTGATAGGCACCTTATTGGGTGGTGTTTTTGCCATCTTGTTTCAGCCTGATATTGTAATGCAAATTGCCGGTGCTGACGAATTGAATTTTAGATCAGGCTATCAGGGTATTATGAATGCCATCACCGTTGAAACTGCTATCGAAACTAGTAACACCGAACTTAACGATTTATTTTCTTCGGGAGGGATGTATGGAATGTTAGGTACCATATGGCTCATCATTTGTGCCATGGTATTTGGTGGTGTTATGGATGCCATTGGGGCATTGTCAACAATTAGTGCGGCTCTGTTAAAAATGGCGCATACTGTGTTTGGTTTATTCGCAAGTACTGTAGCAACTTGTTTGGCGCTCAATGTAACTGCATCCGATCAATATCTGGCTATTGTAGTTCCCGGGAAAATGTTTAAAAAAGCATATGAAGATAGAAATCTTGCACCTGAAAATCTTAGTAGAACTCTCGAAGATTCAGGAACCGTGACCTCTGTTTTGGTCCCCTGGAATACTTGTGGAGCCTATCAGTCAGGCGTATTGGGTGTTAGTGTTTACGACTACTTTGTCTATGCCATATTTAATTGGATGAGTCCTTTTATGACTCTTTTATTCGCTGGTTTCCACATCAAATTAAAAGAGTTGAAATCCTCCAAGTAGTTAAGAAGAAGTTTTGGTTTAGCGAATAGGTCACCTGAGTCAGTCCGACCAAATTAAGAACATCACAAGTGAAATCCTCATTTCCAAACACCTCAGTGCGCATCACTTCGCAATTGAAATCATCACTTGCTCGGCACACTTTTCTCCATCGATGGCCGCAGAAATGATTCCACCGGCATAACCGGCTCCTTCGCCGCAAGGATAGAGACCTTTGATCTGCACATGTTCGAGAGTTTTTGGATCTCTAGGTATTCTTACCGGTGAAGAAGTTCTGGATTCAGGAGCATGAACTACGGCTTCATTGGTCAGATAACCTTTCATGGATTGATCAAATAACTGAAACCCTTTTTGCAAGGTTTTATGAATAAAGTTGGGAAGTAATGATCCAAGCTCTACACTTGTTGTACCTGGCTGATAAGAGGTTTTTGGGATGTCAGTAGAAAGAGTTCCTTTTGTGAAATCAACTAGTCTTTGGGCTGGAACTTTCTGGGATTCACCTCCCATTTTCCATGCATTTTGTTCAATATTCTTTTGAAATTCAAGACCACTTAAGGGGCCATATTTTTGATACGGCTCAAAGTCTTTTACATCAAGAGAAACTACGATCCCTGAATTTGAAGTGGGCTGATCCCTTTTACTGGGAGACCATCCGTTGGTTACGACCTCTCCGGGTGCTGTGGCGCAGGGGGCAATGACCCCGCCCGGGCACATACAAAATGAGTAGACACCTCGATTGTTCACTTGTTTCACAATGCTATAAGGAGCTGGTGGTAAAAATTCTCCTCTAGTTTTACAGTGGTATTGAATCTGATCGATCAATTCCTGGGAATGTTCCACCCGAACTCCCAAGGCAAAAGGCTTGGCCTCAATATGAACGCCTTTTCTGTGTAATAATTTAAAAATATCTCTGGCAGAGTGACCTGTCGCTAGAATTACTTTTTGAGCATGTATCACTTCGCCCGATAGCGTTTCAACTCCTTGGACAGTATTATTTTTAATAAGAATATCAACAACTCTTGTGTTAAAAAGAATATCGCCTCCATTTTGAAGAATTGTCTCTCTTATGGCCTGGATGATCTTAGGTAATTTATTAGTACCAATATGAGGATGTGCATTAATGCCGATGTCTTCATTGGCTCCATGAGCGATAAGTAAGTTCAGAATTTTGTTGACGTCACCTCTTTTTTTTGATCGGGTGTATAACTTTCCGTCAGAGTAAGTTCCTGCACCACCTTCACCAAAACAATAATTTGAATCTTCATTGACCAGATGATTTCTTGTGATAGCTGCCAAATC
>JAAESS010000174.1 GCA_024229195.1 Flavobacteriales bacterium
ATCTCATCATTTGTTTTGAATTTCTTTGATAGAACCATTTCCTGATTCTCAAATTTCATGTTTTTGATAATGTACTTGTCTGATTCAACACAACTCGCACTTGATCCACCACAGGAAGCCAAACTTGCTGAAGCGAAAATAAAAACTAATAAATAGGCTAACTTTTTCATAGGTTAATTTTTAAGTTAATAATCAAGGGAGATTCTATACAATAACGTTTCAAAATTAGCTTTAGTATAACACAACTGAAAAAAATTATGCAGTAAGCTTGTCTAGAGAGTATGCTATCATTTTTTCTACGGTTGCATAGGGGTCTTTGCTAAAGGTAAGATTTGCTCGGTTTCCAATAATAGCATTCATTGATACCGCTTGATGTCCCATCAGCTTTGAAAGGCCATATATTACTGAGGTTTCCATCTCTAAATTGCTAATTATTAATTGATTGTGTCTGAAAGTTTCAATTTTTTTATTCAAGTGATTATCTTGTAAGGCCAATCTAAGAATCCTGCCCTGAGGACCGAAAAATCCTCCTGCAGTTGCAGTAATACCGGAAAATATTTCATCAGACATCATTTTTTTCTCAAGAATAGGGCTATTTCTTACGATATAAGGTCTCGATTTCTGTTCAGCGTAATTACAATGATCGATAAAAGCATTTTCTAATTCAGTTTCAAAAATATCTTTATTGTCATAGGAGTGTAAAACACCATCTAAACCTAATCCATGTGTACCGAGAACAATAGCATCAACCGGAATGTCTTCGTGCAAAGATCCGGAGGTACCCATCCGAACTATTTGAAGACTTGTCAATTCAGGTTTAACGGTTCTTGTCTCTAGATCTATATTCACTAAGGCATCAATTTCATTCAATACAATATCAATATTATCAGGCCCTATACCAGTCGAGATCACCGTAAATCTTTTACCTTTTAAATTTCCAACTATGGTTTTGAATTCTCTTTTTTGAGTCGAAAACTCTATCTCATCAAAGTGCTTTGCAACTTTTTCCACACGATTCTGATCTCCAACGAAAATCACTGTTGGTGCTATATGTTCAGGTTTTAAATTGATATGATAAATACTACCGTCAGGATTTAAAATAAGTTCTGTGGGGCCAATTGTTCGCATAAGAATAGGAAATTGAAATGTTGATAATAAAAGAAATACTTTGCGGATTAACCGCCAACTCGTTTGACTTGATAACCCTCTTGTTTGAGGATAGACATGATTTTGTCTCGATAATTACCTTGTATGATAATATCTCCCTCTTTTACACTTCCACCTACACCGCATTTGGTTTTTAAAAGTTTAGCCAGTGCTTTCAGATCTAATTCTTCACCCTGAAACCCGGAGATGATCGTTACCGTTTTGCCGCCTCGACCTTTATTGGAAAAATGAGCCTCTAATTGCTGGTCTTTGGGTTCAACATAAGAAGGTTTTTCGTCTGAATAGCTAGAGAAATCCTCTTTTTCATTAGTCGAGAAAACAAATCCTCCAAGGTCTGATAAACTGTTTAATTTTTTCTTAGCCATTGTATCTTTTTCAGTATTTGACAATCCCAAATATAAATAAAATAAGCCCGATAAAAAACATTCCTAAGAAACAATAATAGCAGTCATCTTTGATTTTAAGCGACAAAATAGTTACCATAACAGAGGCAACTATAATAGACACAGGATTAGAGTAATTCATTGCTTTCTAAGTCGTTTCCAGGCAAAAATAAGTAGCGCCAAAGATTCAAGTGTAAGCCCTAGTCCGATAAAAATCATTGATTTGTCCCAATCTAAAAATGAACCTACTCCACCAACTAATATTAAGAGCAATCCAAAGGTGAAAAGTGAGATCAAATTTTTATTCATTTTTAACCGTCTTATTTTCTGTATAGAGGTATCAGATACGATACCGTGTAGTTAAAACTAAAACCAAAATCATTGAAATAAACTCGTTCAAAACCTGGTACGTATAGATTCTTGAAATTTTCTGGTTGTGTTGAGGTAATTAAGGTATTTCCTCTAAAAGACACTCCTAAAAAAACATTGTGTAGTACCTCTACTTTCAATCCAAGAACCAATTCAGCCCAATGCGCATTCAATCCGTCATATGTGGTTTTATCCGTTTCAGTCCGAACCGGAACAAAAGGATCCGCATTGATCGAATATTCATTTACAGTTTGATTAAATGTACTGAATCCATAACGAAGTCCTACCACGATCATATTTTCCATACCGATCCAATTTTTATAGGCATTATAATCAACTCCGATCTTGATATATTGTCCTTTGGTTGAGAAATTAAAAAAATCTTCCTGACGTGTTTGATCCCTGTATCCAAGTTCTGTAGCGATATATAAACGTTTGGCAATTCGATAATCACCAACAATCTCAAATCCTTTTTTTTCGTCACTAAAAAGCGAATAAATGGGTCTAACAACATCTATTCCCACTCTAAGTCCATACCTGTCTTTATAGGTAACAGTATCTTGTGCACTTTTGCCAAGTTGTGCAAAAGCTGCATAAAAGGTCAGGAGAAAGAAAAGGCTAATGGTATATTTTAACATGAGCTGCGTTTTCGTCAATTATTTCAAGAGGATCATTTTTTTCTTCAAGACCCTTGATCCAATTATCATCGTCTTTTACGAAACTGGCCTCTGCTTCATTAAAAACTGTTTTGTAACCACAAGATCTTGAAACAAAAATGTCCTGTTGTACATAGCTAACAGAAAGTGTATCAATATTGTCTTCGGTACCCTGGTTGCTATTTCCTTGCAGGGTAAGTATGAACCTCGTTTTGTTCTCTATAACCTGCAGCGGAATTGCGATTGAATCAGTCAGATTTGTGATCGTTTCATTGCTATACTCACCATCAATTCCCCCAATATTTACTTTTAAAAGGGCAACAGATTTTAATTCACTTGGGATATTTGCATTATAAAATCTTATAACAAGTTTAGGAGTGATGTCTTCGAGACATATTTCATCACTTTCACAACCCAGTTGGGTCACCGCAATTATGAGAAACAGTAAAAATTTAAAAATATTTTTCATTCCTATTTTCTTCTCTTTAAAAGAACCACATTCTCCACATGATGGGTTTGAGGGAACATATCAACTGCCTGTGATTTTTCTATGACATATTCTTCTTTCATCAGCGCCAGGTCTCTAGCCTGAGTTGCAGAATTACAGCTAATATAAACAACTTTTTCTGGTAAGATGTTTAATATTTGCGCAACTACTTTTTGATGCATACCATCGCGAGGAGGATCTGTAATGATCAGGTCAGGGTGACCATTTTCTTCTATAAAATCTTGGGTAAAGACCTTGGCCATATCTCCGTCATAAAAAACAGTATTTTCAATGCCATTCATCTTGGCATTTTCCTTGGCATCTTCAATGGCTTGCGGTACAGCCTCAACACCAACCACTTTTTTTGCCTTAGAGGCAACAAATTGGGCAATTGTTCCCGTTCCTGTATATAGATCATAAACGATCTCATCTCCCTGGAGATCGGCAAAATCTCTTGCTATTTTATACAGCTCATAGGCCTGGGTAGAATTTGTCTGATAAAATGATTTTGCATTGATTTTAAATTTCAATCCTTCCATTTCTTCAAAAATATGATCTCTTCCTTTAAATAAAATTATATCCTGATCATAAATTGAATCGTTTCCTTTTTCGTTGATGATATATTGTAGTGAAGTTATTTCTCTAAATGTATTTGCGATATAATTTAAAAGTAATTCTCGTTTTTCCTTATCCTCTTTGAACAATTGAAGTACTAGCATGATCTCTCCAGTCGAACTAATCCGTATCATCAGCGTTCTGAGTATTCCTGTTCTTTGTCTGGGATTGAAAAATGCAATGTTATTTTCAATGGCAAATTCCTTGATCGAATTCCGGATGGCATTAGACGGGTCCTCTTGTAAATGACATTGATTCACATCAAGGATTTTGTCCCACATTCCCGGAATATGAAAACCACATGCATTTTTGTCTTCAAATTCAATATCACTCTTTAATTCTTCTTCAGTAAGCCATCTTGAATCTGAAAAAGAAAATTCCATTTTATTTCTGTAGAAATATATTTTTTCGCAGCCTGCAATAGGAGTGACCTCAGGAAGTTCTAAATGACCAATACGCAATAAGTTATTGGTAACTTCCTTTTGTTTGTAAAAAAGTTGATCCTGATAATTCATATGTTGCCATTTACAGCCTCCACAAAGGCCAAAATGCTCACATACAGGATCCACTCGTTTATCAGATAAATGATGAAATTTTATAGCCTTTCCCTCGAAATAAGATTTTCTTTTTCTTCCTGTTCGGATATCAACAATATCTCCCGGAACAGCATTACTTAAAAAGACAACTCTTCCATCAGGGGATTTAGCAACAGTTTTGCCTTTTGCCGCTGTATCAACGACTTCAATATTTTCAAATAAATGAAATTTCTTTTTTCTCGACATGTGGCAAAAGTAAGTCATTTTTATGATTTTTCACTTCAGTTTTTTGGATGTTTAGGCTGTTGTTTTTAGTTAAGTTTGTAGTTTTACTTTTATGAATTCTCTTGCTGATAGAAAGATCATACATGTTGATATGGACGCGTTTTACGCATCTGTTGAACAAATGGATAATCCTGAGTTACAAGGAAAGCCGGTTGCTGTTGGTGGAGGTGGTGATAGAGGCGTTGTAGCAGCAGCGAGTTATGAAGCTAGAAAGTTTGGTGTAAGGTCTGCCATGAGTGGATTCCAGGCTAGAAAAAATTGTCCAGATCTAATTTTTGTTAAGCCAAGATTTGACAGGTATAAGGAAATTTCCAAACAGATCAGGGCAATATTTCATCGGTATTCTGATTTGGTCGAACCATTGTCTTTGGATGAAGCTTTTCTGGATGTTACGGAGAATAAGATTCAGCATCCTTCCGCAACCCAGATCGCTGCAAATATTCGTCATGAGATTTTTGAAGAAGTTGGGCTTAGGGCATCAGCTGGAATATCAAATAGTAAGTTTGTAGCGAAAATAGCATCAGATATAAATAAACCAAATGGGCAAAAGACGATTCCTCCCGAAGATGTGGAATTATTTTTAGAAGAATTACCGATTGAAAAATTCTTTGGAATTGGTAAAGTCACGGCCTCGAAGATGTTTCAATTCGGGATTTTTACCGGTCGAGATCTAAAAGATAAATCCCTTGATTTTCTGACCACTCATTTTAAGAAATCGGGTGAGCATTACTATCAGGTTGTGCGAGGAAATTATTTTAGTGAAGTCAAACCAAACAGGATACAGAAATCGGTCGCAGCCGAACATACATTCAGTAAGAATTTAACATCAGAAATTTTTATGATGGAAAGACTTGAATCGATAGCCGAAGAATTGCAAAATAGATTGCTACGTTCAAAAGTGGCGGGAAAGACCATTACACTTAAGATCAAATACAGTGATTTTTCTGTGCAAACTAGAAGCAAGACTTTGACTGTTTTTGTGAAGGACAAACATATCTTACTATCAACCGTAAAAGAACTTCTATATCAGGAAAAAGTAAGAGAATCAGTGAGACTTTTAGGAATTTCTGTATCGAATCTAAACAATAAATTACAACAAGACGAAAAGGTCATGGACATACAGTTAAAGTTTCATTTTTAGGCATAAGAAAAAGGTGTAAATCAATAGACTGATTCACACCTTTTAATGAAAAATAGTTTCTTAGCTTAACTGTGGTCCAGCGGCAACTAATGCTTTTCCTTCTTCATTATCTGTGTATTTTTCGAAGTTTTTTGCGAATAAACCAGCTAATTTTTTAGCTCTTTTGTCCCATTCCGCAGCATCTTCGTAAGTATCTCTAGGATCTAAAATTTCATCATTAACATCTTCTAAAGAAGTAGGAACTTCTAAATTAAATACAGGAATAATTTTAGTTTCAGCTTTATCAACAGAACCATCTAGAATTCTGTCAATGATACCTCTTGTGTCTTGGATAGAGATTCGTTTTCCAGTTCCATTCCAACCAGTGTTTACCAAGTAGGCTTCAGCTCCATGTTCTTCCATTTTCTTCACTAACTCTTCACCATATTTTGTTGGGTGTAAAGTCAAGAAAGCTTCACCAAAACAAGCTGAGAATGTTGGAGTAGGCTCGTTAACTCCTCTTTCTGTACCAGCTAATTTTGCTGTAAATCCTGATAAGAAGTGGTATTTAGTTTGCTCTGGTGTTAACTTAGATACAGGAGGCATTACACCGAAAGCATCAGCAGTTAAGAAAATAACTTTATTCGCATGACCTGCTTTAGAGATTGGTTTTACAATATTATCAATATGATAAATTGGATAAGAAACTCTTGTGTTCTGAGTGACTGATCCATCAGTAAAGTCAATTTTTCCATTCTCATCAACTGTTACGTTCTCTAGTAAAGCATCTTTTTTAATGGCATCATAAATGTCTGGTTCAGCTTCATGACACAGGTCAATAGTTTTTGCGTAACATCCACCTTCAAAGTTAAAGACACCTTCGTCATCCCAACCGTGCTCATCATCACCAATTAATGCTCTGTTTGGATCTGTAGAAAGTGTTGTTTTGCCAGTTCCTGATAAACCAAAGAAAATAGCAGTTTTACCGTCTTTACCAACATTTGCAGAACAGTGCATTGAAGAAATTCCTCGTTGAGGTAAGTAGTAGTTCATCATAGCGAACATACCTTTTTTCATTTCTCCTCCGTACCAAGTACCACCGATCACCTGCATTTTTTCAGTCAAGTTAAATACTGTAAATACTTCAGAATTTAAACCGTGTTCTTTCCATTTATCATTTTGTGTCTCAGAACCGTTCAATACAACGAAATCTGGTTCACCAAAAGTTTCTAGTTCTTCTGCAGTAGGTCTGATAAACATATTTTTTACAAAATGTGCTTGCCAAGGTACTTCAACTACGAAACGAACTTTTAATCTAGTATCTTCGTTTGCACCACAAAAAGTATCAACAACGTAAAGTTTTTTACCAGATAATTCTTCCAGAACCAAGCTTTTCAAATCATTCCAAACTTCTTGAGTAGTTGGTTTGTTATCATTTGGTGCCTGTTCAGAAGTCCACCATAATGTATCTCTGGTAGCATCATCCTTAACAATAAATTTATCTTTAGGAGAACGACCTGTAAATTTACCTGTCATCACATTTAAAGATCCTAATTCTGTCTTATAAGCTTTTTCATAACCTTCTAAAGAAGAAGATAATTCATATTCATATAATTCATCATAAGATGGATTGTAAATAATTTCCTTAGGATTTTTAATTCCTAAGTCTTCTAGTGAACTAATTACTGATTTTGTTAAAACTTCCATAAGTCAAAATTTAAGTGTTAATTATTTTTGATTTCTTGAACAAATTTACGCATAACTATAACCTCACTTTTATGACTTTTATCAGTGTTGATAAGGTTATTTACGATAACGTTTTCGTTTTTAATACTCGAAAATGAACTCCTAAAATTAGAAAGATTATTATGGGGCACAAAACATATTCAAGAGTAGTTATGAAAAGTTTATGAGCATTATGAGTGATGCAGTCATTCTCTTAAATTAATGAATATAATATGCCGAATAAAAAAAAACGGTAAAGAAAATAGGCGAAAGCTCAGGTATTGTTTAATTTTTATCAGAGAAATTGAAAAATGATAAGGCACTTATTAACCATCCAATTATAAAAAACAAACCGCCAAGCGGTGTGACAAACCATATTTGTTTGGCTTGAACAAGATCAAGAGAAATCGCAAAAATGGAACCTGAGAAAAAAAGAATTCCAGCCAAAAAGAAACCGGATATGATAATTTTAGATTTTTCTTTGATCAAGCCCGTATTAACAATTAAAAGAATGGCCAAGATGTGATACATCATGTAGCGTGTGCCCGTTTCAAAGTTCTTTAATGCTTCAGCGTCTAGTTTTTCTTTCAGACTATGGGCGCCAAAAGCACCCAAGATTACAGTAATTAATCCCAATAAAGCACTTATTCCCGCAAGTTTTCTGATCATTTTGTCTTCTTATGAACATCAAAGTTAATGCAATATCAATTAACACTAAATATTCAATGGCTATTTGATAAATTTTACAACCTTTTGTCGGAAAAAATTAAGGATTTGATCGATGATCTTATTCCCTTTTTTAATTACATTTGGTCTATAAGAATTCATCTATGAGAAACATTTTAATTGTAGGAGCCGGTAGGTCTTCGGCGGCTTTGGTCAGATACTTGTTGAAGAAGTCATTTGAGGAGGACTTAAACCTTATCATTGCAGATATTTCTGTTGAAAATGCAAATAGCCTTGTCATGGGGCATGAAAATTCCAGTGTTGTCGAACTGGATATTTTTAACATCGAAAGCAGAAAAAAATTGGTCAAGAATGCAGATATCGTTGTTTCTATGTTGCCGGCAAGGTTTCATTTGGAAATTGCCAAAGACTGTCTTGACTTTAAAAAGAATCTGGTGACGGCGTCCTATATCTCAGAAGACTTATCAGCGATGAATAAAGATGTGAAGGAGGCTGGTTTAATATTTATGAATGAAATTGGATTAGATCCGGGAATCGACCATATGAGTGCGATGCAGGTCATCGATAGGATCAAGGCTCAAGGAGGTAAAATGATTCTATTTGAATCGTTTACCGGAGGACTTGTAGCACCTGAGAGTGATAACAATCTTTGGAATTATAAATTTACCTGGAATCCGAGAAATGTTGTAGTTGCAGGTCAGGGAGGAGTTGCCAAATTTATTCAGGAGGGTAAGTATAAATATATACCCTATCACAAGTTATTTAGAAGAACAGAGTTTTTATCTATTGAAGGTTATGGTAAGTTTGAGGCCCTAGCCAATAGAGACTCGTTAAATTATCGAGAGATTTATGGCTTGCAAGATGCTCTGACTCTATACCGGGGAACCATCAGAAGAATAGGTTATTCAAGAGCCTGGAATATCTTTGTTCAACTGGGTATGACCGACGATAGCTATGTCATGGAAGGTTCAGAGAAAATGAGTTATCGAGATTTTACCAACTCTTTTTTACCTTACAAACCGCATGATTCCGTCGAACTGAAATTAAGACATTATTTAAAGATCGATCAGGATGATGTCATTTGGGAAAAATTACTCGAACTAGATATTTTTAATGGCGATAAAATTGTAGGTATCAAAGATGCTACACCAGCACAAATTCTTCAACGAATTCTAATGGATAGCTGGACACTGGCAGAAGATGACAAGGATATGATAGTTATGTATCATAAATTTGGATATGAATTAAATGGAGTCAAAAAACAGATTGAATCGAATATGGTTGTTTTGGGTGAGGACCAAACATATACAGCAATGGCAAAAACCGTAGGATTACCCGTTGCAATGGCGACTTTGGATATTTTAAATGGAAAAATCAAGACCCCCGGAGTCCAATTACCTATTTCGAAAGAGGTGTATGAACCAATTTTAAAGGAATTGGAAGAATACGGAATTCAATTTAAAGAGAAAGATGTTGATTATCTTGGGTATAATCCACATAATTTAGGAGTCTGATTGCTTCGCTAACTTATGGTTTAATGATGTTTTTTACTGCAGGAGTTCTTATTGTATTTAGAAAACGATCAAAAGAAATAAAAACTACAATTTAAGGTAAAAATCTTTCACTAAATTTTTATAATACTCAGAATATTCATGTCGAGAATGCTCTAAAAAAAACGCTTCTGATGTCAGAGTTGTGAACTCATTCTTTAATTCAACAAGACTTCTTTTGAGATCACTATTTTCATTGCCGCGATATCTGCTAATGCGCAACGGAAAAAGATTTCTGATTTTTGCCAGTTCCAGAAAATTGGCTTCCTCCTTAAAGGGAATAATTAAAGCTGCCTTACCCTCATTAGTTAATAGTTTGGAAACTCCATCTAACAAATCGTTAAAAGAAAGTTCCTGAGTATGTCTTGCCAGGGCACGTTGTTTGTCTAAGTCTTTGAAAGTATCATTAAAATAAGGAGGGTTACTTATGATAAGGTCATATTTTTCATCGATCTCATTGACAAATTCCTGCAAAGAAGCATGGTAACAAAATAGTCTGTCTGCCCATTGACTATTTTCAAAATTTTCTACTGCCTGTTCAAAGGCATGAGGTTCAATTTCTAGGGCATCTATTGTTTGCGCAGTACTCCTTTGTGCCATTTGTAAAGCAATAAGACCTGTACCTGTGCCAATATCCAAAATTGAATCGACATCTGAATCAATTTCTGTCCAGGCGCCGAGCAAAACACCATCAGTTCCAACTTTCATAGCACAGCGATCCTGTTTTACTTTAAATTCCTTGAAATGAAATGTTGAATCAGACATTCTATTCTGCGCTATTGATATCAATAAGACCTTCTGGAGTTCTGACAAGAATTTTTTTATTTGTCCGATCAATTTGTTCTATAAAATCATCAACCATCGGAATCAGAATTTCGCTATTTTCTGTTTTGACAACAAATAAAGGTTGGGCTGATGTATCGTTAATAGATGCAATAGTCCCGATCTTACCATATCTGACATCTTCAAGTACAAAGCTTGTGACTTCGTGATAATAAAACTGACTGCCCTCTAGTTTTGGAAGCAGAGAAATCGGTAAATAAGCCTCTCTTTTTAAAAGTAATTCAGCTTCTTCCTCTGAGTTGACATCCTCAAATCGAATACGCATATGATTTCCTTTTTGAAAAAGACTAGTCTCAATAAAATAAGGAACCAATGTTTTACCCATATCGAGAAATATTGCATTAAGATTTTCATAGATCTCAGGTTGATCTGTATCTAGTTTTAAGATAAGTTCTCCTTTGAAACTGTATTTCTTAACGATCTTTCCAAGATAAAAACATTCCTCCTTCTTCATATGATAAAATTAAATGGGACCAAATTTAAAATAAAAAAACCTGATAAATCAATATCAGGTTTTTCATTGGTATAAGTTTGTTGACTTATTTTTCTTCTTCTTTAGCTTCCTGTGCAGCCTCATCAATGGTTTGAGGTGCATCATCTTCTACGGCTTCTTCAGCTTTTGCTGCTGCCTCTGCTGCAGCTTTTGCATCAGCTTCTGCTTTAATCGCTTCATTTTCTGCTTCTTCAGCAGCTGCTTTACGATTTGTATTTACTTCTTTTTCAGCTTCGAATATTTTCGTTTTTTCATCTTCTTTTGCCTTGGCAATAGCTCCTTCTTTATCAGAAACTTTTGTTGCTTTTTCTTCTAGCCAAGCTTGAAACTTAGATTCTGCTTGCTCTTCAGTTAAAGCTCCTTTTTTTACACCACCGGCAAGGTGATTTTTTAACATAGCACCTTTGTAAGATAAGATCGCTCGTGCTGTATCTGTTGGTTGTGCTCCATTTTGAAGCCATTTTACCGCTCCATCAATATCTAATTCAATAGTTGCTGGGTTGGTGTTAGGATTATAAGTTCCTAATTTTTCCAAAGACCTACCGTCTCTTTTTGATCGAGAATCTGCTGCTACAATCCAAAAAAATGGTTTTCCTTTTCTACCGTGTCTTTGTAGTCTAATTTTTACTGACATAATTGTTTAAATTTTTAGGTACACGACCTAAGTTATTAATATAAATATTTCTACTTTCTCGAAGTAGGCCGCAAAAATACTAATTATTATTTATTCTCAGATCAAAAATCTAATTTATTATCGTCTGATAAATGAATTGCAATAGTTTGGATATGAGCTATTAACATTTATGATGCTTTGTTGATAAAATTAGTCTAATTGGCTTTCAAAAGAGTCTTGTAAATACCTACTTTTATGACTTTCAAATCCGCACAAAACGATTGACTGAATGTATTTAATTTTTGACACTGAAACCACAGGGTTACCCAAGAAGTGGAATGCACCTATCACAGATGTAAACAATTGGCCTCGTTGCGTTCAGATTGCATGGCAGTTGCACGATGAAATGGGACAAATGGTAGCTCATGAGGATTTTTTGATCATACCTGAGAATTATAAGATTCCATATGATGCAGAGCAAATTCATGGAATTTCGACCGATTTGGCAAGTCAAAATGGGAAGCGCCTGGAGGAGGTACTGGAGTTATTTAATAAGGTCTTGTCTCAAACAAAATTTGTTGTTGGACAGAATTTGAATTTTGATTTGAACATCATGGGATGTGAATTCCACAGAATGGGCATCAATACAGATTTGAATAATTTGCCCGTACTGGATACTTGTACTGAAAAGACAGCTTTATTATGCGAGATTCCCGGTGGAAGATATGGTAAATTTAAACTCCCGACCCTAACAGAATTACATGAAAAGCTCTTTAATCAGCCTTTTAACGAAGCACACAATGCGACTGCAGATGTTGAAGCCACTACAAGGTGTTTTTTAGAGCTATTGCGAAATGGTAACTATTCACAAGAAGAATTGCAGGTTGATAGTTCTTACTTTGTTGATTTTACAAATCATAACACTGAAGTGTTTTCTCCTGTCGGGTTAAAACATGTTAATTTAAAAAAGGCGAGTGATAAAATTCGTCAGAGTGCTAAAAAAACTGAAAGCAGTGGTTCGGCAATAAGTTCTCAAGATCAGGAGGCACTTAATCAGGCTTCATTTGTACACTTGCATAATCATTCTCAGTATTCAATTTTACAGTCTACTTCGAGCGTTGCAGACCTGGTCAAGGCAGCTGTCAAAAATAATATGCCGGCAGTGGCACTCACAGATACCGGTAATATGATGGGCGCCTTTGTTTTTGTAAAGGCCATATTGAATCATAATCAAACCGCAGAGCATCCCATAAAGCCCATTGTTGGTTGCGAATTTAATGTTTGTGAAAATCATTTAGATAAATCAGTAAAAGATAACGGATATCAGGTTGTGCTGCTTGCAAAAAACAAAAATGGATATCATAATCTCGCCAAGCTCGCATCCGCAGCATTTATAGATGGATTTTATTATGTGCCAAGAATCGATAAAAAACTTATCCAACAGTACAAGGAAGACGTCATCGTCTTAAGTGGAGGTGTAAATGGTGAAATACCGAATAAGATTCTGAACATTGGAGAGCATCAGGCTGAGGAGGCGCTGGAGTGGTGGAAGGATAATTTCCAAGATGATTTTTACTTGGAGATCAGTGACCATGATCAGGAAAATGAAAAACATATCAATGAGGTATTAATCGGTTTCTCTAAAAAACATGGAGTTAAACTAATCGCTACGAACAATACATTCTATTTGGAAAAGACAGATTCTATTGCACATGATATTTTACTTTGTGTAAAGGATGGAGAAAAAATTGCTACTCCGAAAGGGAGAGGTCGTGGATTTAGATATGGTTTACCAAATGATGAATACTTTTTCAAAGATCAGGACGAAATGAAAGCGCTGTTTCAGCATGTCCCTGAAGCCATAATAAATATTCAAGAAGTAGTTGATAAGGTAGAGGTCTATGAACTTGCCCGAGATGTATTATTGCCGAAATTTGATATGCCAGAGCGTTTTTATGATGCTAAAGACGCAAAGGATGGAGGAAAAAGAGGTGAAAATTCATATCTACATTACTTAACTTATGAAGGTGCTAAATTAAGGTATCCGGACCTCAATGATGAGATCAAAGAGCGACTCGATTTTGAGTTGATGATTATTGAAAAGACCGGTTATCCCGGTTATTTTCTGATCGTTGAGGATTTTATAAAAGAAGCCCGCAGTATGGGTGTTTCAGTTGGTCCGGGAAGGGGTTCTGCCGCAGGCTCTGCGGTGGCCTATTGTCTTGGTATCACAAATATTGACCCGATCAAATACGACCTTCTTTTTGAGCGATTTTTAAATCCTGACAGGGTTTCGCTTCCTGATATTGATATTGATTTTGATGATGAAGGAAGGCAGCGAGTCATTGATTATGTGATTGATAAATATGGATCCAATCAGGTGGCACAGATCATAACCTATGGAACTATGGCAGCCAAATCTTCGATACGTGATACCGCTAGGGTACTAGATCTTCCGCTTCCGGATGCTGATAGAATTGCAAAATTGATTCCTGGTCTTAAGTTGAATAATATCTTCGGGACTGATGAGAAAAGTATCTCAAAAGTAAAAGGATTGAGAAGTGAAGAAAAGACCAATGTGGATGAATTGATAAGTATGGCTGAGGGTAGCGGTATTGAAGCTGAAACGATCAATCAGGCGAGAATGCTGGAAGGTTCGGTCAGAAATACCGGAACACATGCATGTGGTGTAATTATTACTCCTGAAGACATCACAAACCTTATTCCTGTGGCAACTGCAAAGGGAACAGATATGTACGTTACCCAGTTTGACAATGGTGTGGTAGAGGATGCGGGGCTTTTAAAAATGGATTTTCTCGGATTAAAGACCCTAACGCTGATCAAGGATACTGTGAAGATTGTAAAAGCATTGCATGGTGTTGATCTGGAACCAGATGATTTTCCGCTTGACGATCTAAAAACCTATGAATTATTCCAGCGAGGAGAAACCATAGGGATCTTTCAATATGAATCTGCGGGAATGCAAAAACATATGAAATCATTGAAGCCTACTGAGTTTGCTGATTTGATTGCCATGAATGCCCTGTATAGACCAGGTCCGATGGAGTATATCCCATCCTTTATTGATCGCAAACATGGTCGTGAAGAGATAAAATATGATCTGCCTGATATGGAAGGCTATCTAAAGGAAACATACGGGATCACAGTATATCAGGAACAAGTGATGCTGCTTTCTCAAAAATTAGCAGATTTTACGAAGGGTCAGGCCGATATGCTTCGTAAGGCAATGGGAAAAAAGATTTTTGCCCTTCTCGAAAAATTGAAACCTTTATTTATTGAGGGTGGGAAAAAGAACAATCATCCGGAGGAGGTTTTAGAAAAGATATGGAAAGATTGGGAGGCCTTTGCAGCTTATGCATTTAACAAATCACATTCAACCTGTTATGCTTTTATTGCTTATCAGACTGCGTATCTAAAAGCGCATTACCCTGCTGAGTATATGGCTTCTGTGTTGAGTAATAATATGAATGATATCAAACAGGTTTCATTCTTTATGGAAGAATGTAAAAGATCTGGAATTGAAGTTCTCGGACCGGACATAAATGAATCATATTATAAATTTTCTGTAAACAAGCAAGGCGCGATTCGATTTGGCATGGGAGCGATTAGAGGAGTAGGTCAGGCAGCTGTTCGCGCGATCGTTGATGAACGAAAAGAAAACGGCAATTTTCGATCCATATTTGATGTGACCAAAAGGGTTGACCTCAGGGCTGCCAATAAAAAGGCCTTTGATGGGCTGGTGCTTGCAGGAGGTTTTGATTCCTTTCAAACTGCGAATCGATCACAATATTTTGCTTTGGATGAAAAAGGGACAACTTTTATTGAAAAAGCGATCAGATACGGTAACAAGTTTCAGGAAAGTAAAAATTCAGCTCAAGTATCACTATTTGGAGAGGCTTCGGAAGTACAATTTGAAGAGCCTGTAATTCCTCCTTGTGAGCCATGGAATGTTATGGAAAAGCTTTCAAAAGAAAAAGAAATGATTGGAATCTATATTTCCGGTCATCCGCTTGACGATTTCAAAACTGAAATTCAATACTTCTGTAATGCTCGAGTAGAAAGTTTGCAGAATATCAGTCAGCTGGAAGGTAAAGAACTTTCATTTGCAGGGATCATTTCTGATGTACAACACAGGGTCAGCAAGAATGGCAAGCCATGGGGTTTGTTTACTTTTGAAGATTACAGTGATGCCTATGAGTTCAGATTGTTTAATGAAGATTATTTAAAATTCAGGCATTTTCTTATTCCAAATACCTTTTTATACTTGAAAACAGTGATGCGTCGCGCTTGGCAAAACGGTGATGTTAGGGTGCAGATAACTACAATACAACAATTACAGGATGTTTTGGCAAATATGGCAAAGAAGATCACTTTAAATATACCAATTGAAAGTATTAATGAGACCACTGTCAAACAATTTGACGATGTTTTTAAGAAATATCAGGGAAATCAGCATCTCAATTTTATGATCCTTGATCGAGAAGAAAAACTAAAACTCAACATGCCCAGTAGAAGTGCGAAGATCAATATCACCAAAGAATTATTGGATGAACTCAGCGAAAATGAGTGGAGTTTTAAATTGAATTAACGATTCATAAATTCAGCCAGTAGTTTGTGGAAATGATGTACACCTTTCTCTCTTTTAGGAGAGAATCGTCCTGATGCATAAAAGGATGAAAGAATGCCTTTGTGAACGTTTTCAACGACAAATTCATCCTCTCGCTCTACCTTGTCAAGCGCTTGTCCGGCTCCTTTTTCCAGTTTATCAGGGTCGAGTACATAACTGATAAAGGAAACTTTTGTTCGATCTATACCCAATGGCTTTATGACGTTTATAGATAGTCCCCATGGGTAAAAATTAAACATCATATTTGGGAAAACCCAATAATAATAAGCAGCCACATTTTTTCCATAATCAATATGATCCTCAGGAAGTTCAAAAGTCTCATTAGCATCATCTGTATAGCCTATCTGTAAATTACAATGGTCATATATTTCAGTGGTATAAGAGCTGTAATCCAAAACTTTATTCAATCCTTCGTGTACAAAAGGGACATGAAAACCTTCCAGATAATTGTCGCAATAAAGCGCCCAATGTGCCTGAACCAGATAATCTTTTGACAGAGTGGTGTCAAGTCGGAAATCATTCAGTGGTAAAAACCCTATTCGCTCTTCCATGATCTTGAAGACCTCCCTAAGATCAAATGAAGGATCTAAACCTGCAAATAACAAAGGTCCCCATTGCTCCATAGAAAATTTTTTCAAATGATCACATGGCCCGGGAAAATCTAAAGCTTCCTTAAATTCAGGCATATGTTCAAAATTTCCCTTTAGGTCAAATCTACGACCATGGTACATACAGGTCAATTTTTTTAATTTACCACTACCCAAGACCACCAGATTGGCACGATGCGTACAAACATTAGTCAAACAATGAATTGTGCCGTCCTCATCTCTTGTGATCAATAGAGGCTCCGTTAAATACCTATCAAGTAAAACAAAAGGATGAACTGATCTGGGTAATTTAACTAAATGCTCGTCTCCTATAAATTGCCAGGATTTTAAGAATATTTTTTCTTTGATTTGTTCAAAAACATTTTGGTCTTTATAAAAAGAAGAAGGTAAGGTATTCGCCTTGCGTATATCTGGATCAACATGGAATTTGCTGCTCATAGTTTTCATTCTTTAAATTGTTGTATCATTGTTCTAATGTAGTAATTTATCCATAATTATAATCGAGTCTATTTATGAATCACACATCTCATTCAGAATATTTGAAATTAACATCGGTATTGATCAAACCAGTTTCAGCAGCCTTCCGATCTGATCAGTTTATTTCAGAACAATGGCAGCAATTAAATTTTCTCGATAAACCTAATCTGGATACTTCGATCAAAGAATACCTAGAGTTTGAAAATTTGCTGAAGGCCAATCAAACAAAAGTGTTGCATTTGTCTGAAAATGTAAACTTAAGTATGGATTCTGTTTATTGTAGGGATGCTTCTGTTGCCACAGATTTTGGTATGATTTTATGCCATATGGGAAAAAATGAACGGAACCAGGAACCAGAAGATCAGAAAGCCTTTTATATTAAAAACAACATTCCCATCTTAGGAGAAATCCAGTTTCCGGGTACTCTTGAAGGAGGAGATGTTGCCTGGCTTGACACAACAACTTTGGCCGTTGGTCATACCTATAGAACCAACAAACACGGAATAGCCCAAATGAAGCGCTTATTGGAACCTCATGGCGTTAGGATTCTCGTAGTTGAATTACCGCATTATAAAGGACCTTCAGATGTTTTTCACTTGATGTCAATTTTCAGTCCGGTGGCAGAAAAGCTTGCCGTGGTTTATTCACCACTGATGCCAATTAATTTCAGAAATGAATTGTTGAATCGAGGCTATGAACTTGTGGAAGTTCCTGAAAAGGAATTTGATTCTATGGCTTGTAATGTACTGGCCATAAGTTCTAAAAAATGCGTCATGTTAAAGGGAAATCCTGTAACTGAGCAGGGTTTAAAAGACCATGGATGTGAAGTTTTTACTTATAGGGGAGAGCATATCAGTGTAATGGGGGGTGGGGGTCCAACTTGTTTGACCAGACCTTTGAAAAGAAGACTTGAGAATTGATAAAAGAAGTGAAATACACTGTATAATTTTTACAATTTAAGGAGAACAAATTCAAAAGAAAACCGATAAATCAACCGTATTAAATTTGTATTTTTACCGCAATAATTCCAAAAAATGAATATACACTTTATATCAATTGGGGGCAGTGCCATGCACAATTTGGCCCTGGCATTGCATGAAAAAGGAGATCATATAACAGGAAGTGACGATGCAATATTTGAGCCATCCAAGTCAAGACTTGCGGCAAAAGCATTGTTGCCAGAGTCTATGGGCTGGTTTCCGGAAAAGGTTCATCCGAAACTAGATGCGATCATTTTAGGTATGCATGCCAAAGCTGATAATCCGGAATTGATAAAAGCGCAGGAGCTTGGAATTACCATATACTCCTATCCTGAATTCTTATACGAACATGCCAAGAACAAAACTAGGGTAGTTATCGGTGGATCCCATGGAAAGACTACAATAACTTCAATGATCTTGCACGTGTTGAAATACCACGAGGTCGAAGTTGACTTTATGGTTGGTGCCCAGTTAGATGGATTCGATAGAATGGTACATCTCACTACTGAAAATGAGATCATTGTACTGGAAGGAGATGAATATCTCTCATCACCCATAGATCTTAGACCTAAATTTCATTTGTATAAAGCAAATATTGCTTTGTTGAGCGGTATTGCCTGGGACCATATCAATGTCTTTCCTACATTTGAAAATTATGTGGATCAGTTTCGAATTTTTGTCGATACGATGATCAAAGGAGGAATGATGGTCTATAATTCTGAGGATGATGTGGTCAGGCAGGTGGTTGAAGAGACCTCGAATCAGATTAAAACAGATCCTTATAAAACACCTGTTTATCGCATTGAGAATGGTCACACCTTGCTGGATACGGCCGAAGGGGAAGTTCCATTAGAGATATTTGGGAAACACAATTTGCAGAATCTTGAAGGAGCAAGAAGTATTTGTTTTCATTTAGGTATTGGAGAAGAAGATTTTTATGAGGCGATCGCCGATTTTAAAGGAGCGAGTAAGAGGCTTGAAAAAATTGCTGAAAACAGACAAACAGCGGTATTTAAAGATTTTGCTCATTCGCCCTCTAAGGTAGAGGCAACAACAAATGCTGTAAAAGAACAGTATGCGAATCGAAAATTACTGGCATGTCTTGAATTACATACCTATAGCAGTCTGAATGAGGATTTTTTAAAGGAATATGTCGGAACGCTTGATAAGGCTGACGAGGCAGTTGTTTTTTATTCTCCTCACGCAGTAAAGATCAAAAGATTAAAAGAAGTTAGTCAAGAGCAAATAGCAAGAGCCTTTAAAAGAGATGATTTAGTGATTTATACTGATCCAAAGGAGTTTAAAGAATTTTTGTTTAGTCAAAATTTAGCAGATACAACACTTCTTTTGATGAGCTCAGGAAATTATGGAGGCCTCGATTTTGAGGAGGTTAAAGAGCTGCTTTAACTATTCCTTGTAGCCGAATCGTTTGAGTTGGCTATTACTACTTCTCCAGTTTTTGTTAACCTTTACGTAAAGGTCCATAAATATCTTTTTTCCGAAGAACTTCTCAAGATCTTTTCTGGCCTCGGTACCAACGCGTTTTAATGCTGCTCCTTTATGACCAATAATGATTCCTTTCTGAGTATCTCTTTCAACCATGATCACAGATCTGATTCGGATCAATTTTTTCTCTTCCTTGAATTCTTCTGTAACTATTTCAACCGAGTATGGAATTTCCTTTTTGTAATGCATCAGAATTTTTTCACGGATGGTCTCATTGACAAAGAAGCGCTCAGGTTTATCCGTTAGCTGATCTTTTGGATAAAAAGGAGGTGATACAGGCAGCAACTTCACGATTCGATTCATTACCGTTTCTATATTAAAGTTTTCAAGGGCTGAAATAGGATGAATTTCAGCATTAGGCAAGTTCTCTTTCCAATAACTAACCTGCTGTTCTAATTCTGCCTGGGATGATTGGTCGATTTTATTTAGTAGTAAAAGGACAGGTACCTTTACATTTTTAATTTTATTGAAAAAAGCTTCATTTTTTAATTCCTTTTCACCGGTTTCAACCATGTAAACCAAAACATCAGCGTCTTCAAATGCCGTTTTTACAAAATCCATCATGGATTCTTGTAGCTCATAGGCAGGTTTAATGATTCCCGGAGTATCAGAAAATACAACCTGATAATCATCGGTATTAACAATCCCTAAAATTCTATGCCTCGTGGTTTGTGCCTTGGATGTGATAATTGACAGCCGTTCTCCAACCAAAGCATTCATTAAGGTAGATTTACCAACATTTGGATTTCCGATAATATTAACGAATCCTGCTTTATGTTTCATTTCGTTTATAAATTTGGAAGCAAAGGTACTAGGTTTTAGCCTTTATTCGATTATGAAAATTCGTTTTCTGTGTAATAATCAAATCATGGTAAAGCCTAAAATTAAATAAAGTATGGTTGTGATCAGCCCTCCTAATAAGGCATAAGGAAGTTGGGTTCGTACATGATCAATATGGTCTGAAGCCGATGCCATCGATGAGATGATACTGGTATCCGATATAGGAGAACAATGATCTCCAAATATACCACCTCCCAAAGTTGCCGCCACAACAAGCGTAAGTTCAGCACCATGAATATTTGCCATAGGAATAGATATTGCCAGCATTATGGCAAAGGTACCCCATGAGGTTCCGGTAGAAAAAGCGATGAACGAACTAATCAAAAATACTAGGGCAGGTAAAAATTGTGGAGAGAGCCAGTCTTTTGACCAATTAGCTACAAAATGTCCGGTTCCCAGTTGATTACAGGCATCCCCAATTGCAAAGGCCAGTAACATTAGAAGTGCCAGCGGCATCAATTCGCTGATCCCTTTCAGAATGAGATCTACCATTTCTTTTAATTTCATGATACCTTGAGATCGGTAAAGAATCATGGCTACCAGTATTGAGGTAATCACGGCATAAAGAACAGAGGAAGAGCCTGATCCATTACCTATAGCCTGAGAAACATGATTCCAAAATGAATCTGAAGTTTCAACTTTTGACCAGCCTGTGTAGGCAAGGTTAACGGGCATCATAACTACCATAGTGAGTAATGGGATGACCATATTAAAAGATTTTGCTTTGATTCCTTTTTTTGGTTTAAAGGAAGTAATCACATCCGAGATCATGGGTTTAGAACCCTCATCCATTAGCTTTCCTGTGGTGAGAGTTCTTTTTTCCGCTTTAGCCATTGAGCCAATATCTTTCTTTGAAACGATCACGATAAATAAAATGATCAATGCCAGGATCGGATAAAAATTATAAGCAATTGAAGAAAGCATAAAACGAAAAGGACTTTCTATATTTTGGGTAATCAAAAGGCCCATGATAAAAGCTCCCCAGGCGTTAAATGGAATCAGAATAGAGGTGGGAGCAGAGCTTGAATCTGCGATATAAGCCAGTTTTTCTCTGGGTATTTTTAATTTGTCAAAAACCGGTCTATACAAAGTACCAACCGTTAGAGAACTAATACTGGTTTCTACAAAAAGTACAACTCCTGTTAGCATGGCTAAAAGCTGAATGATGACTCTACTATAACCGGTATGTTTTTTTTCAAAATAGCTAATCAGTTTATTCAGTTGATTCACAAAGCCTTCAACCCCTCGTGAATATTGGATAAAAAGGAGTAGGGCACCCACAAGGGCACTAAACATAATGGTTCTTGTATTGCCCTCTGATTGGAAAACATTGACCATTCCTTCTATGGTCGCCAAGGTTCCCTCCAAAAGGTTCCAATCGCTCATGATGAGCCAGGAAAACCAAATACCAAATACAAGGGCGATATAGACCTGTTTTGTTCTTAGCGCTAAAATGATGGCGATTACCGGAGGAAGAACGGATAAGAAACCGTAGTCAGTCATAAGGATCAGAAGTTTTGTCGTAAATATAGGAATTCTTGGTTTAGATGAACATATTCATTTGAAAATGTGAGACTCAAACTTTTCTTAAAAAAAACACTTATTTTAGGGACTTTTATTTTAAGCTTTCTTGAATGAAAACTAACCATTGGTACGAACGAATTCCGAATGCAGTAAGCATGTTATTTATAATCATTGTTGGTGTAACATTATTAACTTATCTCATACCTGCAGGTGAATTTAAACGCGTATTAATTGAAGGAAGAAACAGGGTAATTCCGGGGTCTTACAGCACTATACCAAATACACCTATAGGTTTTTTAGAGATGTTTGTAGCTATCCCTTTAGGATTCAAGGCTGCCATAGAAGTAATGTTTGTAGTGTTTTCAGGAGGTATTATGTTTGGTGTTATGGAGGAAACCAAAGCAATAGAAAACGCTGTGGGAACTTTTGTTCATAAAGTTGGACGAGAAAAAAAATACTTGGCAGTTGTTATTATGACTTTTATTTACGGTGCTTTGGGGATTTTTGTTGGATACGAACACAATATAGCGTTAATACCTATTGCCGCAGTAGTAAGCCTAGCTCTAGGGGGAGACTTGGTGTTAGCTGCAGGAATATCTGTTGGTGCAGTAACCATTGGTTTTGGGCTTTCTCCTATAAATCCTTACACAGTTGGTATAGGCCATAAAATTGCGGAATTACCACTTTTTTCTGGGGCTTTATTACGGAGTATATTATGTTTTTCAGCTTTGAGTTTTTTAGCCTTTTACAATGTGAGATACTTGAAAAAAATTTCTAAGAACCCTGATAGCAGACTTGGGAAAGGCTTAAATGAAAATGGAATTGTACTTTCCAAACCTTTAAAAGACTATTCAGTATCAATAAATAATTACTTAGTATTAAGCGCTTTTATTATTGGTTTGGGGGCTATTTTATATGGTGTTTTTAATCTAAATTGGTATATCAACGAAATATCTGCCATCTTTTTAATAGTTACTGTAGCTACTGGAATAATAGCAGGAATGAAAGGAAATGAAATAAGCGAAACTGTATTAAAATCTGTTGCCTACGTCGCTCCTGGAGCGTTTATGGTGGGTTTTGCTACCACGATTAAGGTATTGATGGAAATGGGCCATATTAGCGATACCATTTCTTTTCATTTATCTGAGGTTTTAAAAACATTACCCTTGTATTTATCTGCTGTTGGAATGTCTATTTCTCAAAGTATTATAAACTTTTTTATTCCTTCTGGAAGTGGGCAAGCATTGGCTACCCTTCCGGTGATGCTTCCTCTTGGAGAAGTTATTGGGCTTACAAGGCAAACAACTATTTTAGCATTTCAAATTGGTGATGGAATATCCAATCTAATAAACCCAACTCTGGGTGGATTAATTGCAATGCTAAGCATGTGTCGCGTGCCATTAGATAAATGGTTTCGATTTATTTTTCCTGTGGCAATAATTGTATTTTTGCTCTCAGCCATCTCGTTAATTATAGCAGTAACTATTGGTTATCAATAATATGAATGTAGAAGATATTTTAGCAAAACTGGTTAGTTTTCCAGTTTTAGGAGGAGATAGTAATCTAAGTATTATCTATTGGATTAAAGAGTATATTGAAGCCTTTGGCATAGAAACTACCCTGGTTCCAAACAAAGAAGAAACAAAAGCGTCTTTACATTGTAGAATTGGACCTGCGGTAGATGGTGGGCTAATATTATCTGGACACTCAGATGTTGTACCCGTTGAAGGTCAAGTTTGGGATACAGACCCATTTACTCTTGTAAAAAAAGGAGGTAAGTTATTTGCTAGGGGAAGTGCCGATATGAAGGGATATATTGCCTGCTGTTTAGCTACACTGCCTACATTAAGCAAGGCAGATCTAAAAAAACCTATCTATTTTGCCTTTAGTTACGATGAAGAAATTGGTTGTTTAGCAGCAGAAGAACTTATAGAGCATATCAAAAAAACCTATCCTGAAAATGCCACTTATGCAATCATTGGTGAGCCTTCATCATTAGAGCCTGTTATTGGGAAAAAAGGAGTTTGTTATGCACAAACAGAAGTAAATGGTTCGGCTGGGCACAGTAGTGGAATTCATAAAGAAATCAGTGCGATCCACGAGAGTACAAGACTTATTATGTGGCTAGAAAATAAGATGAATCAATTATCGCTAGCCAAACAAGATCACCGATTTGAACCGCCGTATTCTACACTACATGTCGGACAAATCTCCGGAGGCGTTGCTACAAATATTGTAGCAGATTATACTCGTTTTGAATGGGATGTACGAGTAATTCCGAAAGACACTATTCAAACTATTTTTAATGACTTTTTTGCGTTTTGTGAAGAAAGAGAAGAAGAAGTGAGGAAGCTATTTCCTGGTTTTAAAATTACCAATACGATATTACATCCTCCTGTTCCGGCTTTAGACACTAAAGAAACAGACCCTATTGTTGCCTTAACTCAAAAGATCTCTGGATGCCATACTTGGAGAACTGTTGCCTATGCAGCAGAGGCCGGACAATTTCACGAAGCTGGTTACCAAAGTATTATTTGTGGTCCAGGATCTATAGAGCAAGCGCATCGAGCCAATGAATTTACCACTCAAGAACAACTAGATAAATGTGTAGAGATGTTAAAAAATTTGGTGAACGAATTTTCAAATTAAAGACACAAAAAAACCTCTTGATTTCTCAAGAGGTTTGCTTAGTAGATAACTCTATTGAAATATCGAACATAAGTCAAACATCAAGAAACTTAATTAACACTTATAATTTAATGAAGTTGTAGTTGATGTTTAATCTTTTTTTAATCTCAATTACTAAATGATGAGTAATCGGTGTTAGGGAACATAGGAATTAACCCTTTTTCACCTCCAACACAAAGAGCTATGACTTGTTGTGCCATTTTGCTCTCATCATCATTAAATCTCCAATCAAGATATTTTTGGTATTGCTCATATGACGCCCAATCTCCATAAATATAATATGTGTATGTTTCATCATTGAAGAATGCTTCAAGAGATAGACTTCCATCATAATTTCTAGTAGTTTGAAGGCCATCTGGGGTATTAAGAAGCTCTATCATAGCTTGCTTTTTTCCTGGCTTAACCTTAAGTGTTACTAAAACAGGATTTTTAGGACCAACAGATTGCATCATTCCACCATAATCAAAAAAGTCACCCTGAGCTATTACTTTACCATCCGCGTCAAAATTAAAATACCAATAGCCGTTCAGGTTTATCTCCTTACCAGTAATTGAGTTTTTTCCTGTCCAAGTACCGTATGTCCTGACACTTCCATCTGGTTTTAGAGACAATGTATCAACTCCGGGAAGCCATACTTGAGCATTGTATTTAATGTCCTCAAAGTTATCATGATATCCTTTTAAAATAGATGCATATGCATCATAACCTAATGGCTCTGAAGAACCATACATAGGTGTATACAGCTTGATATCTTTACTTACTAAAGCGAGTTGTTCATCAATCTTTTCTTCTCCATGAAGCGAGAATAATTTTTGAGCTGTTGCTAAGTTTTGTTGATAATTAGGATTGCCTCCGCATGAAACAAAAAGTATTCCCGTAATCAATAAAATTATTGTTTTTAAATTTTTCATTTATTTTAATTTAGTGGTTAATTGCAAGTAAATATAAAGAATTCTAATAAAAAAACAATAACGATTAAACTATAATGGCATGAACGTTTTATTGTTTTAGTAGATAACTCATCCGAAATATATAACTTAAAAATTGGCAGAGCAGAATGTTTAATCTGCCATATAGATAACTTCTCTTGTCACTTTACCTTCGCTATTAAAGTTATGGCTCATGTGCAAATATTTACGAGTTTCTTCTCCTGTTTCTGCATTTGTATTGTTTGCCCACCACCAAGACAGAACTACCCACTGGCCTTCGTCTCTTGAATAATAAATAGCATCTGGATACCCTGACTGTTCAAATTTACGTTCACTGTTTGCTTCTACTGCCTGATGCCATGAAGCAGTGCGTTCCTCTAAATTTAATTTGCCGTCTACACCGAGTCTATAGAAGTCTGCATCATCTGAAAAGTAAGAGGC
>JAAESS010000175.1 GCA_024229195.1 Flavobacteriales bacterium
TAGTCTGGTTTGCAGATCAGCTTCTTCTAAAGCACTTTGCAAGGCGAGTCCGTTAATAATGGTCGCCAGCATGCCCATATAATCTCCCTGAACTCTATCCATTCCATTGCTGGCTCCGGCTAAACCTCTAAAGATATTTCCACCACCAATAACAATGGCTACTTCAATACCTTTATTGACAATATTTTTGACTTCATTGGCGTAGTCGGCAAGCCTGTTCGGGTCAATACCATAATTTCTATCACCCATCAGGGCCTCACCGCTTAACTTTAGAAGAATTCTTTTATATTTCATAAATCACATTGAGAGATGTGCAAATATAATAAATTCTACCAATGATAAATTGAAGATGATCATATAAAATATGGATAAAAAAGTAACATGAGAACATAAAAAAACCCAGGATACTTCCTGGGTTTTTTAATAATTTATAAGAATCAAAGACTAGCCAAGCGCTACTCTTTTGAAATCAACTACTTCAACGTCTCCAATAGACTTTACATAGTTGGCAACACTGATCTTACTGTCTTTGATAAAATCTTGGTTCACAAGAGTGTTATCTTTGAAAAATCTTCTGATTTTACCTTGAGCAATTTTGTCAAGCATAGCCTCTGGCTTTCCTTCCTGACGTAATTGATCTTTTGCAATTTCAATCTCTTTATCAATAACCGACTGGTCAACACCATTTTCGTTCAAAGCGATTGGGTTCATTGCAGCAGCTTGCATAGCTACATCTTTAGCAACTTCATCAGCACCTTCAACTTTAGCAGATAAACCAACGATCGTAGCGATCTTTCCAGAGTGGATATAAGATCCAACATATGGAGCTGAAATTTTTTCAAAAGCAGAAAGCTCGATTTTTTCACCGATAACTCCTGTTTGCTCGATCAATTTTTCCTGAACTGTGATACCACCAAAATCAGCATTCATCAATTCTTCTTTATTCGAACTGTTAAGCGCTTTTTCAGCCAATTCTTTCGCAAGGTTTACAAATGATTCGTTTTTTCCAACGAAATCAGTTTCACAACCTAATACGATCACGGCTCCTTCTGTATGATCTTCATTTACAATTGCGATTGCAGCACCTTCAGTAGAGTCTCTGTCAGCTCTTTTTGCAGCAACTTTTTGACCTTGTTTACGTAATATTTCAATAGCTAGATCAAAATTTCCTTCAGCTTCAACGAGGGCTTTTTTACAGTCCATCATTCCCGCACCAGTAGTTTTTCTCAACTTATTTACTTCCGCAGCTGTTATTTTAGTCATTTTATTTGTGTTTAATCGTTATTAATGAATAACAAGTTCTACAATTATTTTTCTTCTTTCTTCGCTTCTTTTGCTTCAGCAGCAACAACTTCCTTAGCAACCTCTTTTTTCACTTCTTTTGCAGCAGCTTTTGGTGCAGCTTTAGCGGCAGTTTTTGCAGCGGCAGCAGCAGCATCTTGCTCTTTACTTTTCTTTCTGTCTGCTAAACCTTCTCCGATAGAGTCAGTTAGGTAAGAAAGAACTTTGTCAATAGATTTAGATGCATCATCATTTGAAGGAATCACATAATCAATCGGTCTTGGATCAGAATTCGTATCTACCATCGCAAAAATTGGAATGTTTAATTTTTGTGCCTCAGCAACAGCGATGTGCTCTCTTTTAATATCTACGATTAAAATAGCGCCTGGTAAACGAGTCATATCAACTATAGAACCTAAATTCTTTTCTAGTTTTGCTCTTTGACGATTGATCTGTAATTTTTCTCTTTTTGATAAAGCTTCAAAAGACCCGTCTTTTTTCATTCTATCGATATAAGCCATTTTTTTAACAGCTTTTCTGATAGTAACAAAGTTTGTCAACATACCACCTGGCCAACGTTCAGTGATAAAAGGCATGTTTACGGCTTTTGCTTTTTCAGCAACGATGTCTTTTGCTTGTTTTTTGGTAGCAACAAATAATATTTTTCTACCAGATGCGGCAATTTTTCCCAAAGCTGAACTGGCTTCGTCAATTTTTGCAGCAGTTTTATATAAATCGATAATGTGAATCCCTTTACGCTCAGTATATACATAAGGAGCCATGTTTGGATTCCATTTTCTTGTAAGGTGTCCGAAGTGTACACCTGAATCAATTAAATCTTTTATTTCAATGTTTGCCATTTTGTTTTAGTTTACGTTCCGTTTGTATTAGCAATAATTAAGTAGTCATTGATATTTGATGAATCTTAATTATTTGGATGCTAGACTTGTACGACAACAGTTTTTTCAATTTTACTTTTTTCTTCTTATTCAATCTACATTGAATAAGTATCCAATTAACGTTTAGAGAACTGGAATTTCTTACGAGCTTTCTTCTGACCGAATTTCTTTCTTTCAACCATTCTTGGGTCTCTAGTAAGAAGTCCTTCTGGTTTTAACACCAATCTGTGCTCCTCATTCAATTCTACCAAGGCTCTTGTTATAGCTAATCTGATTGCTTCTGCCTGTCCTGTGATACCTCCACCAAATACTTTAGCCTTTACGTCAAAACTTTCAGTATTTTCTGTAAGCATTAAAGGTTGTACCACCTTATACTTCAACATTTCAGTAGTAAAATAACTATCAAAAGATTTGTCATTTACTGTAATTTCACCTTTACCTTCAGAAAGATATACTCTAGCAACAGCGGTTTTTCTTCTACCAATTTTGTGAATCGTCTCCATATTACTTGATATCATTTAGGTTAATAGTTCTTGGTGATTGTGCTTCTTGTTGGTGTTCTCCTCCATTATAAACATAAAGGTTTCTAAACAATGCACTTCCAAGTTTGTTTTTAGGTAACATACCTTTTACAGCTTTCTCTACAACTCTACTTGGGCTTTTCCCAAATAATTCGTTTGCAGAAAGCGTTCTTTGTCCACCCGGGTATCCAGTATGACGAACGTAAGTTTTGTCATTCCATTTGTTTCCGGTTAACTTGATCTTCTCAGCGTTGATGATAACTACATTGTCACCGCAGTCAACGTGAGGTGTAAAGTTAGGTTTGTGTTTCCCTCTGATAAGTTTCGCAACTTTCGAGGCCAAACGCCCTAACACTTCTCCTTCAGCATCCACCACTAGCCATTCCTTGTTCACGGTAGCTTTGTTGGCTGATACTGTTCTGTAACTTAATGTGTTCACACGTATTTATTAAAATTAAACATTCCTTCTCTTCAGTTCAAAGAGTTTGCAAAACTACAACTAATTATTCATTTGGCAAATAGGATTTGGCTATATTTTTCCTGATTCAAGCAAGCGTCAAATAATTTAAAATTAGGCCAATAGGAAGAATTTCGGACCTCGTGTCATAATCACCTTGAAATACAATAATGAATTGCCGGGGTCTCACGCGTAAGAATCGGAAGAAATAAGCGGTGAAGCTTAAGAACCGATGCGCATAGGGCTGACACCATCACCTGCTAAAACCTCTGTAATTAATGGGCTTCAAGCCAATTACTACCTTCTCCAAGATCAACGGTCAAAGGAATAGACATTTTGTATGCCTCTTCCATGGTTTCCTTGATCAGAGGTTTTAAGATGTGCATTTCATCTAGGTGGATGTCAAAAACCAGTTCATCATGAACCTGAAGTAACATTTTTGATTTGTAGCCCTCAGATTTCAGCTCCTTATGAATTTTGATCATTGCGATTTTTATGATGTCCGCAGCACTTCCTTGAATAGGAGCGTTTACGGCATTGCGTTCATCAGCTGAGCGAACAATAGCATTTCTTGAATTGATGTTTTTTAAATAGCGCCTTCTTCCCAAAATGGTTTCAACATATCCATGCTCTCTGGCAAAATCTATTTGTTTCGCGATATATGATTTTAAAGTGGGGTAGGTTTCATAATAGGTTTCGATCAGCTCTTTCGCCTCAGACCTGCTCAAATCGGTTTGCTGACTCAATCCAAAGGCAGAAACTCCATAAATGATTCCGAAATTAACTGTCTTCGCGTAACTTCTTTGCTCTCGTGTCACTTCTTCCAGATCAACTTTAAATACTTTAGCTGCTGTTGATTTATGGATATCTTCTCCTCTTAAAAAGGATTCCTTCATTTGTTCATCTCCACTCATTTCAGCGATCAACCTGAGTTCGATCTGCGAGTAATCGGCAGCTAATAAGGTATAATTTGAATCTCTGGGTACAAAGGCCTTTCTCACCTGTTGCCCTCTTTCTGTTCTGATCGGAATATTTTGAAGATTTGGATTATTGGAACTGAGTCTTCCGGTAGCCGCCACTGTCTGGCTATAGGTAGTATGGACCCTGCCTGTTATACTGTTTACTTCATTGGGTAAGGCATCAATATAGGTATTTTTCAATTTCACAAGTCCTCTCCACTCCAAAATAGACTTGACGATCTCGTGTTTTGCCGCAAGTTTGGACAAGATTTCCTCACCGGTGGCATACTGGCCAGTTTTGGTTTTTTTAGGCTTTTCTACCAGCTTTAATTTCTCAAATAACACAACTCCCAATTGTTTGGGTGAGGCCAGATTAAAGTCAGTATCGGCTTCTGTATAAATAAGGTCTTCCAAACGTTCAATATCCTTTGTAAGATCACCTGATAGTGATTTTAGGAAATCCTCGTCTAAATTAATTCCCTCCATTTCCATGGATGCCAAAACCTCTACCAACGGAATCTCAATGTCTTTGAACAAGCTGCTCAATTTGTTTTTTTCGAGCTCCTGCTCAAATATTTTTTTTAATTGCCAGGTCACATCCGCATCCTCCACAGCATATTCTGTTACCAGATCAAGTTCCACATCCCTCATTGACCCTTGATTTTTTCCTTTTTTACCAATCAGATTTACAATAGGAATTGGCGAGTAGCGTAAATACGTCTCAGAGAGCACATCCATATTGTGCCTCATATCAGGATTGATCAGATAGTGGGCGATCATGGTATCAAAAAGAGGGCCTTTCACATCAACCGAGTAATTCTTCAATACTTTGATGTCATACTTTAAATTTTGTCCTACTTTTTCAATCCGTTCATCTTTAAAAAAAGGATTGAATCGTTCCAGAACAAGATTAGCTTCTTCTTCATTTTCCGGAATCGGAACATAATAGCCCTTGCCTTTTTCATAAGAAAAAGCAATCCCTACAAGTTTCGCCTCGAGGGTATTCAAGCTCGTCGTTTCTGTATCAAAACAAACTGAATTTTGTTGAAGCAACTTTTTTAACAGGAGTGATTGTGAGAATTCAGTTGCTGTAAACTGGTAAAAGTGATCGGTATTCTCAGCATTTTTAAAACCACCAGACAGATCTGTATTTCTAGAACCTTCATTGGCCAGAGAAAACATATCCAATTGTTGTCCGGTTCCGTCATCTTGAATTGCTGATTTTGACACCTCAGAGTTACTGGTTTGAGCCTCAGTTTTATGCTCTACCTTAAAAATTCTATGGATATTTTCAAGTGACCTTCTGAATTCCAGGGCCTGAAAAATTTCTGTGACCTTTGCAATATCCGGCGTATTCAGCTCGAAGTCTTCTTCATGAAATTCAACCGGGCAATCAAGCATGATCGTTGCCAATTCTTTCGACAATAATCCCAATTCTTTATTGGCCTCAATCTTTTCTTTCATCTTCCCTTTGAGATCAGCTGTATTTGCTAATAATTCTTCCATACTGCCGTATTGTTTCAAGAATTTTTTAGCAGTTTTTTCTCCTACTCCTGGCAGACCGGGAATATTATCTGCCGAATCCCCCATCATTCCCAAGAAATCGATGACTTGTTTAGGATCTTCAATTTCAAATTTTTCTTTTACTTTATCAACGCCCCATATTTCAATACCATTACCCATTCGGGCTGGTTTATACATAAATACGTTGTCAGTGACCAATTGGGCAAAATCCTTATCAGGTGTTACCATATAGGTTTTATAACCTGCTTTCTCAGCCTGAACAGACAGCGTTCCTATTAGATCATCGGCCTCAAAACCTTCCTTTTCTATAATTGGAATATGCATGGCCCTTAGAATCTCATGAATATAGGGGACAGCGATTTTTATGGCCTCTGGTGTTTCCAGACGATTGGCCTTATATTCAGGAAAAGCCTCGGTTCTGGCCTGAGACCCTCCCTTATCAAAAGCAACTGCCAGATGATCTGGTTTTTCGCGTCGAATGACATCCAGTAATGAATTAGTGAACCCCATAATGGCAGAGGTATCCATGCCTTTAGAATTGATTCTGGGGTTTTTTATAAAAGCATAATAGCCTCTAAAGATCAAAGCATACGCATCAAGTAAAAAAAGTCTTTTTTGTTCAGCCATTCAGAATTAGTTTGATGATTGTAAAAGTACAAATTTGTATTTCGGGGAAGAAAAAATAATATAATAATTACTAAGTGGTTAATTTTTGGGACATTATAAAGGTTGTTGAGATAAAATACTATATTTGTATATATAGTTTTAAAAACTTGAGTATGACTAAGTTTGGTGAATTAATAGGGTCAAAAATCCCCACCCTGATTGATTTCTATGCAGACTGGGAAGGTGAAAACACAAATTTGCACTCTATACTGCGCGATGTTGCGGCTGCCCTCGGGGATAAAGCAAAAGTTGTAAAGATCGATGTCTCCAAAAATGAGACCCTCGCCGCTGCCTTAAGAATAAAAGGGAATCCAACATTTATTATCTATAAAAATGGCGAAATGAAATGGCGTCAAACCGGACAGCAGGATGCCAATACTTTGATTAGTCTGGTAGAACAATATGTTTGATATGCTCCATTTAACCTTGATTATAATGACTTGAACTTATAACCTTCATTGGTGAAATGTTTCAATACCCTCGGAAGCACATAATCCAGGTTCTTGAAAGACTTGTCACTGTCATGAAAAACTACAATGCTTCCATTTTTAATGTGTTTGATGGTGTGTTCTAGGCATTCTTTTTTAGATAGACTTTGGTCGAAATCCCCACTAAGTACATCCCACATGATGATTTTATAACCTTTTTTTCTCAAAATTTTAGCTTGCATGGGCCTGATTCGACCATGAGGTGGTCTAAAAAGCTTTTTCCCATTTTGACCTTTTTCATTGTTGAGGTAAGATTCCGTTTTGAGGATATTCTTGATGTATTTGCTAGTAGGTGTTTTCCAGCCTTGTAAATGGTTAAAAGTGTGATTGCCAATACTGTGACCTCCATCTTTGATTTGTTGGTAGATAAGTGGAAATTTTTTGATATTCTCCCCGACACAAAAAAAAGTAGCTTGAGCTTTGTAACGACCTAAAGTTTTGAGAACCCAAGGCGTAAAATCTGGAACCGGTCCATCATCAAAAGTCAGGTAAACCTCTTTTTTTGTCGTTTTGATTCTCCATGAGTAGTTTCGGAAAAAATTTTGAACCATCCTTGGAGTTTTGACAAGATAAGATCTCATGAAATATTTTTAAAAAACAATTATGGGGGTTATCCCAAGGTACAAAAAATTGGTCAAATCTAAAATCTACTCTTCAAGAACTTCTTCCAAAAGGGTCACAGAAACCATAAAATCTTCTTTAAGCTGACTTGAATATTCTTCTGTATCAAACTCCACACAAGTGGCAATAATATACTTGTACAAGTCAAGAGTGCCCTCAAGTTCTCCAAAATTTTGCGTAAGCTCATAAGAACTCAGACCGCTGTAATAATAGATACGTTCTTTAAAATTTTCGATCAAAAATTCTACGATTTTCCGCGCTTTTTCAGGACGGTCTATACTGTAATAAGATTCGATATGTCCAATCACAAGTCTGAAATAACCATAAGATTCAATGGGCATTTTCTCTAATGACATATCCAGAATTTCTTCAGCTCTCTCAAAATCTTTTTCTTTGATGAGTTCATCGGCCAACCTTCCTAAGCTATTTCTAAATGAGATACCATTCTTTCTGGTCTCTGGGTCATGATAAATATCACCGTCAGAATTTTTCCAGGTCCATTTTTTCACGTTAGCATACATGGTGTCAGTATTGATCCTTCCCATATCCATAAAACTCCTGTTGGCAATATTACTTCTGATCGGCACGAACTTGTAGGCCAGTCCATCTAATTGCAAGTAATCTTTTAACCAGATATATTCCTCTGCTGCCTGAGCACCGCCCGTAAAATACAGAGGTCTTTCCCAATTATTGTTTGCCAGAATATCCAACATCAGGATCCTGTTTTTGATCAAGGCAGATTCAGAGATCTGTATGTCTATATAAGGTTCGATCAAGGCACTATCTTTTTCCGCAACAATACCATTTCGAAGTACGGCTTCCTTATCGACCATGATTCTCAACTTGGTAGTAGGATATACTTTTTCGGGATGTCCGTTTTCCTCAAAATCGATAAAAGTACGACTGTCTTTACTTTGTATCCATTTCATAAAGAATTTGATATCAACCACAGAGTCCTTGAATTGAGGAAAAGGGTAAGGATAATGATAAGCCACATCCAAAGAGCCTTCCTTATAATCATCATGGCTTAATTGTGACGGAATGGGATCTGCCTTATAGGTTTTCCTTTTTTGCTGATCAATATACCAGTCTTTGGCAAAAAGGCTCGTATTGACCAATTTGATATCTGTTCTGTAATCTTCAACTTCCTGCATATACCATAAAGGGAAGGTGTCATTATCTCCAATGGTAAACATGATGGCGTTTTCCTGACAGGAGTCTAAATATGATTTTGCATTGTTCCAGGTCGTATATTTTCCTGAACGGTCGTGATCGTCCCAGTTTTCTTTGGCCATCAATACAGGAACTGCCAAAAGACAGATCACTGTCAGGGCCGTTGGCAATAGGTCTGAAGTGACCTTGTGTTTTAACTTTTCATACAATGCCAGAACGCCAAAACCTATCCATATAGCGAATACATAAAATGACCCTACCACGGCATAATCTCTTTCACGAGGCTCAAAAGGTTTGGGGTTGGTATAGAAAATAATGGCGAGTCCTGTGAACGCAAAGAAAAGCAGTAGGATATAAAAATTATTCAGGTCTTTTTTAATATGAAACAAGAGCCCTATGATCCCTAAGATTAAGGGTAAGAAATAGTATTTATTTCTTCCTTTATTCTCAGTAACTTCAGACGGAAGGTTCTTTTGAGAGCCAAGTCTGAGCTCATCTATGGGGTCAATACCGCTCAGCCAATTACCGTGATTGTCGAGATTTCCCTGAATATCATCTTGCCTTCCGGTAAAATTCCACATAAAATAACGACCATACATATAGCCAAATTGATAAGTAATCATAAAACTTAGATTCTCACCAAAGGTTGGCCGTCTCTTTGATCTTTGAGAAATACCTGAAATGGCCTTATAGTTTTGAACGACAGAAGCAGTTGGATCGACCATTCTGGGAATAAACCCTTTGTGTTTATCGCTATAATTTGGCAAGGCATTTTTGTAATTATTTACAATTACATATTTACCGGCCTTTTCGTCTTTTTCATATTTTGGTTTTGCATCTCTGTAAGGATTCGCTTTGTCTCTGTCACCTGTTTGTGAATAATAAGAACCATAAAATACATTGGCATCTCCGTACTGCTCTCTGTTGTAATAAGCGAGCAGTTCTCTTGCACTGGAAGGATTATTTTCATTAATGGTGGTATTTGCGTTGGCACGGATGGGTAACATCAGCCACGATGAAAAACCAATCATGATAAATAACACGGACAAGACCAATAAATTGGCAGTGAACATATTTTTTTTTCGCGTGTATTTCAAACCGAAATAGAACAGCAGAACCAAAATGATACCTGCAATAATACTTCCTGAATTAAAGGGCATGCCAAGATTATTGACAAAGAATAATTCGGAAGCACTAAAAAACCTTAGCGTAAACGGAAACAGTAATTTAAAAACAAAGGCCAGAACCAAGATCGAAACAATATTGGCCAGAATGAATTGTTTTGCATTGAGTTCAGGATATCTTTTATAGATATAAATAAATACTACAGAAGGAATAACTAATAATGAAAGGATATGCACGCCAAATGATAATCCCACAATAAAACTGATCAGCAGTAACCATTTGTTACCTCTTGGTTTATCCATTTCGGCTTCCCAATGAATGGCCAACCAGAATAACAAGGCCATTAAAAACGAAGACATGGCGTAGACTTCTGCTTCAACTGCACTAAACCAGAAACTGTCAGAAAAGGTATATGCCAAAGCGCCAACCAAGCCACTTCCAAGTATTGCAATTGAGCTTCCTTTGGTCAGTTCACCCGAATTTTTTTCTACTACTTTCTTGGCAAGGGCTGTAATGGTCCAGAATAGGAACAATATCGTAAATGCGCTCGCAAGTGCCGACATAAAATTTACCATCATGGCTATTTGTGACACATCGTTGGTAAACATCGCAAAGAAGGCACCCATCATTTGAAACAAAGGTGCTCCCGGCGGATGACCAACTTCCAGTTTCACAGAAGTAGCAATATACTCACCACAATCCCAGTAACTCACCGTTGGTTCTAGCGTAAGGCTGTAGGTAAGTAGGGCAATCCCGAAGGCAAGCCAACCCAAAGCCGTATTGTATTTTTTATAATCAAAAGAAAGCATAGACACGATTTAAAACTGAGGCGAATTTAGTAAATTAAATGTAAACTACTTTGAATTTAAAGACAGGTAAAAAAAATCAAAAAAACTCTTTTGCCAAACAAAAACTTTGTTTTAAATTTGCGCCTGCTTAATCGAATAAGAATGAGCCTGAAATATTGACCCATGGTGTAACGGTAGCACTTCGGTTTTTGGTACCGCCAGTCAAGGTTCGAATCCTTGTGGGTCAACAGTTTAATAGAAGAATCCATTATATAATTTTGTTATAATGGATTTTTTCTTTTTTGAAGACACATAAAGTTGTAGAATCATAAGAACTTTAGTTGCAGAAAAGTATTAAATAATAGCATCTCAGAAATTATTTAGAATATAATTTCTAATTTGCCGACCGAAGTAATTAAGTTAATTATGAGATTTCTAAATCCTTCTATCTATAAAATCTCGGATAATGCATACCTTTTGATCTTGCTGATTTTTTCTATGTCAACTGTATTGGCTCAGCGAAACAGCATCTCTTTTGATGACGTCAAGGATATTGAGAATTATGGTCGATTCAGGTATTTAGAAGTCAAAGGTCATACAGGGTACCATTTATATGCCGGAGAATTATTGAATGAATCTGTAGATAATGGCTATGGTTCTTTGGAGTTTCGATACGGATGGCAATCTAAGGATCCGGAAAAGTGGCCCAGCAGATATGGCTATGCTAGCTATGGGGTAGGATTTTATTCTGGTTTTTTGGGAAATCCGGAAGTTTTAGGAAAGCCGAACGCCGTATTTGGTTTTGTCAATTTTCCCTTGTCTAATCCAAATAGAAGGAATGTATTAGAAACCGGAATTTCATTAGGACTGACCTATAATCTTAAGCCTTATGATCCTGACTCAAACCCTGATAATGACGCTATTGGTTCTACATTAGCAGCCTACTTTAATTTGCATTTCGGTGCGGTTTATAAAATGACCAGGGAGATAGATTTGGTCTACGGAATAGACTTAACCCATTTTTCCAATGGACGAATGACTACACCAAATTACGGATATAATATGTATGGCCTGAATTTAGGATTGAGATACCATTACAATGCTGATCAAAAATTTATTAATAATGATGTCTATACTGGTGATCTTTTACAAGCTAGATTTGAGAGACCAAAATCATCAAAGCAAATCAAACTTCATGAGAGCTCCATTGAAGTATATCTGGCAGGAGGTACCGTTCAAAATGAAGACGATAAAGGAACTTACAACAGATATGGTGTTTTTTCAGGGGCAGTAGATTACAGATTTAAGTTCAACTCTATGCACGCTGTTGTTGCAGGTTTTGATTATTTTTGGGATGGTAGTCTTGAGACAGAATATCCCGAAACAAAAGACCAGGTGCTTACTGGTTTGCATGTTGGATACGACTTTATGTTTGGGAAATTTGCAATAAGATTGCACGGAGGAGCCTATCTTACAGATGACAAAGGTAAAACCCCCAGTTACTTGAGGGCTGGTTTTAGATATGATATTACGGATTGGCTTTTTGCTCAAATTGCCGTTAAAACCAGAAATACTTCACGTGCAGACTGGGCCGAATTTGGCATTGGTTTTACACCTTTTAAATGGTAATTGCCATCAAATTTTAAAGGTCACAACAGGTCTTAAGGCATGATTGGCAAGTTCTTGACCAATACTTCCATTAAACAATTGAGATAAGCCGCTGCGCCCATGAGTATTCAATGCGATAAGATCAGCATCCATATCTCGTGCATAGCTCAAAATACCTTTTTCTATCGAGATATCGTTGTAAATATTTTTTGTGTAATTGCTAAAATCAAAATCTTTTAGAAAATCATCAATTCTTGACTCAATATTCTTTGTCGTATTAAAATTGTGAATTGTATTGATATATAACAGATGTAGTTTCGCATCAAATAAATTAGCAAAATTGATCACACGTTGAAATGTGCTTTTGCTTTCGTTATTAAAGTCGGAAGCAAAAATAATATCATTTACCTCAAAATCTTCTTCACCTTTTTTAATGACCAAGACAGGCACTTTGGATCGTCTTACAACTTTTTCAGTATTGGAGCCAATAAACATTTCCTGTAGCCCTGAAGCTCCTTGAGAACCCATGACGATAAGATCAATCTTATTTTTTTCACTTTCATTGATAATTCCGGAAAAAGCATGCTGGAACTGAATCGTTTCAATAACCGTTAGCCCTTTCAAAAATGGTAGTTTTTTGAATTTTTCGAACTTTTCGTGAGCCAGTTTCATAAAATAGATGATTTGAGGCTCACTGCTTATGGTGTTCATTTCTGCCGGATCTATTGTATTTACTGGTAATTCAAGCATATGTACCAGGAAAATTTCACTACCAGTTTTTCTTGCAATACTTGCAGCGACACGAGCAGCACTTTCAGCTTCTTTTGAAAAATCGATGGGGACCAAAATTCGTTTCATAACATTTCGTTTTAGTTAATAAGTTAAAGTTAATAAATTTTAATTGATTAAGCTTATGATTTTTGTCAGTATCAAAGGATTTGCTATATTTGCAGCGAAATTTACGACGAATATGAGTTGGAGGGGACAGATAGTCCCCTCTTTTTATACTAGCCAAATGGATCAAAGTAAAGTAAAGATGTTAGTTGATGAAGCGCTTGCAGAAAATGAAGCTTTATTTCTTATTGATCTAGATTTCGGAACAGAAGGTAGTATAAAAGTGATTGTTGATGGAGATTCTGGGGTGCCATTAAGCGAATGCATAAGGATTAGCAGGCACGTGGAACACAATCTTGATCGTGAAAATGAAGATTTTTCACTTGAAGTAACCACTCCAAATATTACAGACCCAATAACGGATCCAAGACAATACAACAAAAATATTGACAGAACGCTAAAGGTCAGAACTGCCGAAGAAAAATTCGAAGGTAAATTGGTAGAATTGACAACCGATGGAATTACGCTCTTCTGGAAAGCAAGAGAGCCGAAACCGATTGGAAAAGGAAAAGTAACAGTGGAAAAGAAGAAAACGATTCCACTGAGTGAAATAAAAGAAGCAAAAGTGAAGATTATTTTTTAACAAGAGTACAGAATGGAAAATATCGCATTAATTGAATCATTTTCGGAGTTTAAAGACGAAAAGAGTATAGACAGGGTAACCTTAATGGCCATCCTTGAAGAAGTTTTCAGATCAGCCTTAAAAAGAAAATTTGGGTCAGATGAAAATTTTGATATCATTATTAACCCTGATAAAGGTGACTTGGAAATTTGGAGAAACCGAATCGTCGTTGAAAATGGTGAAGTTGAAGATGACAATGAAGAAATCTCTTTAGATGAAGCAACAAAGATTGAGCCTGATTTTGAGGTAGGAGAGGAAGTATCGGAAGAGGTGAAGTTAATTGATCTTGGAAGAAGGTCTATTTTGGCATTGCGTCAGAATTTGATTTCAAAGATTCACGAACATGACAATACAAATATCTTTAAGCACTACAAAGAGCTTGAAGGGGAGCTATATTCTGCTGAAGTCCATCACGTAAGACACAATGCAATTATTTTGCTGGACGATAATGGGAATGAGCTTGTTTTACCAAAAAGCGAACAAATCAGATCAGACTTTTTCAGAAAGGGAGAGTCTGTGAGAGGAATCATAAAAAATGTAGAATTGAGAGGGAATAAACCTTCAATCGTTTTGTCAAGAACGGCACCAGAATTTTTGGTAAAGCTTTTTGAACAAGAAATTCCTGAAGTATTTGATGGTTTAATTACCATAGAACGTGTAGCGAGAATTCCAGGAGAAAAAGCCAAGATAGCGGTTGATTCTTATGATGACAGGATTGATCCTGTTGGAGCTTGTGTGGGTATGAAGGGATCTAGAATTCACGGAATCGTAAGAGAATTGGGTAATGAAAATATCGATGTGGTAAATTATACCAAGATCGATGAACAGTTTATCAAAAGAGCTTTGAGTCCTGCTAAAGTGGTTTCTTTGAAAATACACGAAGCAGAAGAGGAAGAAAAACCAAGAGTTGATGTATTTTTAAAACCAGAAGAAGTTTCAAAAGCAATTGGAAAAGGCGGTGTGAACATTCGTTTGGCCAGTCAGCTTACGGGTTATGAAATAGATGTGCAGAGAGAAGGCGTTGAAGATGATGTCGAATTACTTGAATTCTCTGATGAAATTGAAGCATGGGTGATCAATGAGTTTAAAAACATTGGTCTTGATACAGCAAGAAGTGTTTTAGATTTGGAACTAAGTGAATTGGTAAAAAGGACAGATCTCGAAGAAGAAACAATTCTTGAAGTACAAAGAATTTTGAAAGAAGAATTCGAATCATAATATTGTCTATTTTGCAATAGGAAAAAAGAGGTTCATTTTAAATTAATATATGACAGATTACAAGCCACAGCGATTTAATAAAGTTTTACGAGAACTTAATATTTCTTTAGACAGGGCTGTTGAGTTTCTTGCCAACAAAGGTATTGACATTGATCATCGTCCAACGGCGAAGATCTCGCAAGAGGTCTATACCATTCTGTCTGATGAATTTCAGACGGATAAAAGTAAAAAAGTTGCCTCGAAGGAAATTGGAGAAGAGAAGAGAAAAGAGAAAGAAGAAATTCGTTTGGCTTTAGAAAGAGAAGCCGAGAAAAAACGTTTGGAAGATGAAGCAAGAAAAGCTGAAATCTTTAAAACGGATTCTGAAAAGATCACGGGCCCGAAAATGGTCGGTAAAATTGATATAGATCCTAAGGCTGAGGTAAAAGAAGAGGCTCCTGTAGAAGCAGAACCTGAGAAAACAGAACCAACAGAAGAAGTGATAAAAGGTTCCAAAAAACTGAAAGGTCTAAAACAAGTAGGAAAAATAGATGTAGCGCCTAAGGGAAAACCTGTTGCTAAGAAAGAAGCTGTTGTAGAAGAAACCAAGAAACCGGTTCAAGAAGCAACAAAACCGGTAGCTGAAGAAAAGGGCAGTAAAGATCAGGCTTCTGAAGAAGAGGTTGCTGAATCAACAGAAACCTTAAAAACGGAATATCAAAAATTATCAGGGCCGAGAAAAACCGGTGAAACAATTGATCTTTCAAAGTTTGATAGACCCAAGAAAAAACCGGCCGAAAAGAAGGCAACTGTTGCTGATACCAGTAAGACCAAAAAGAAACGTAAAAGAATTCATGTACCTCGTACTGATTTTAGTTCAGGAGGAAGATCTGGAAATAGACCAGGTAACAAAGGAGGTCAAGGAGGAAGAAAACCTATTGTAAAAGAGGAGCCTTCTCCTGAAGAAGTTCAAAAGCAGGTAAGAGAGACCCTTGAAAAATTACAGGGTAAATCGAAAAAAGGAAAAGGAGCCAAATACAGAAGAGAGAAAAGAGACCTGCACCGTCAACAGTTAGAGAAAGATCTTGAACAACAAGAGGCAGAAAGCAAAGTAATCAAGGTAACCGAGTTTGTAACAGCCAATGAGGTTGCTACGATGATGAATGTTACGGTAACTGATGTGATCTCTGCCTGTATGTCATTGGGAATGATGATTTCTATGAACCAGCGTTTAGATGCTGAAACATTAACGATTGTTGCGGAAGAATTCGGTTATAAAGTAGAATTTGTAGATGCTGAGGTTGAGGAAACAGTAGAAGAAGAGGTTGATAAGCCTGAAGATCTCGAACCTAGAGCACCTATTGTAACAGTGATGGGTCACGTTGATCATGGTAAAACATCCTTACTTGATTATATCAGAAAGGCAAATGTGATCGCCGGAGAATCTGGAGGAATCACACAGCACATTGGTGCTTATGCCGTAGAACTGGAGGATGGACAAAAAATTACTTTCCTGGATACTCCGGGTCACGAAGCTTTTACCGCGATGCGTGCTAGAGGTACTCAAGTGACCGATATTGCCGTGATTGTGATTTCTGCTGATGATGCGATCATGCCTCAAACAAAAGAGGCGATCAGTCACGCTCAGGCAGCCGGTGTTCCGATTGTATTTGCAATCAATAAGATTGATAAGCCTGATGCCAATCCTGACAAAGTAAAAGAAGAATTAGCCCAAATGAACCTATTGGTTGAAGATTGGGGTGGAAAAATACAGTCTCACGATGTTTCTGCATTAAAAGGGATCGGAATCAAGGAATTACTTGAGAAGATTTTATTAGAAGCAGAGTTACTTGAGCTAAAGGCAAATCCTGACAAACTGGCTAGTGGTTCTGTTGTTGAAGCTTTCCTTGATAAAGGAAAAGGATATGTGGCGACCGTACTTGTTGACGGTGGTACATTAAAAGTAGGAGACTATATTCTTGCCGGACATCACTCTGGTAAAGTGAAGGCTTTACAGGATGAAAGAGGAAGAAATGTTGAAACTGCAGGTCCTTCCAGACCGGTTTCAATTCTTGGGCTTGATGGAGCGCCTCAGGCAGGGGATAAATTCAAAGTTTATGATGATGAAAGAGAAGCGAAGCAGATTGCTGCAAAACGCTCTCAATTGAGTCGTGAGCAGTCTGTAAGGACACAAAGACATATAACCCTTGATGAAATTGGAAGAAGAATCGCATTAGGAGGCTTTAAGGAATTGAATATCATTATCAAAGGTGATGTTGATGGTTCGGTAGAAGCTCTAACGGATTCGCTACAAAAATTATCAACTGAAGAGATCCAGGTCAACATCATCCATAAAGGAGTGGGAGCGATTACTGAATCTGATGTATTACTTGCCTCAGCTTCTGAAGCGATTATTATCGGCTTTAATGTAAGACCTTCTGTAAGTGCAAGACAACTTGCCGAAAAGGAAGAAATTGATATCAGAAATTACTCTATTATTTACAAGGTGATTGATGAGGTGAAAGATGCGATGGAAGGAATGTTATCTCCGGATATTGTAGAAGAGATCACAGGTAGTGCAGAGATCAGAGAGACCTATAAGATATCTAAAGTTGGAACCATTGCAGGTTGTATGGTTCAGGAAGGAAAGATTTACAGAAGCTCTAAGATCAGATTGATCAGAGACAATGTGGTGATCTTTACCGGAGAGCTGACTTCATTGAAACGTTTTAAAGATGATGCGAAAGAAGTTGCTAAGGGATATGATTGTGGTATGCAGATCAAGAATTATAATGATATTATGGTGAATGATGTGATTGAGGCCTTCCAGGAAGTGGAAGTCAAGAAAACATTGAAGTAATCTAAACTATATCCATATCAAAAAAACCCGATCAAGTTCTTGATCGGGTTTTTTTATGTCATCACATGATAATTTTATCATTGTTGTAATTCATTATTCTCACGATCAATATCTGCCATCAGATTTTTTGGATCGATCTGAACTTTTCTCACCATTTTATCTGTTGTTATGGTATATGACGGATTGACCCATGACCAGCTTTCAAGCACCTTGTCTTTTGTTGGTTTACTGCCGTACATCATGCGTAAAGGGATGTTAAACATTTCAGTGCCTCCATCCTGATAAGTAACCAATAGGTCTACAGGCATTGGCATTGTTCCTTTTCGCTCCAGGACAATGTTTTGACCATCTATTTTGCTCACTGCATAATCTATTACCTTGGTCGTATTTACCCAGTAATGCAGGTACCAATCCAATTGGATTCCCGAGACTTGCTCTGCGGTTCGTTTGATATCATTAGGTGTGGGATGGGTAAATTTGAAGTTTTGAAAATATTTTAACAAGGTCTTATCAAGGTTGTCTTTTCCGATAATATAGCCCAGCTGAGATAAAAAGATACTCCCTTTGCTGTAAGAAGCGATAGAATAAGCAAAGTTGATTTCAAAGTGATCAGCAAATGTTGTTAGTGGTTCTTCTTTTCCGCTTTTTACCAGGTAAAAATAACCATTGTAAGCTCTTGCATTTGGTAATTCTTTTTTCTGATCCATAACCTCATTCATCGCCGCGCTGGAGATATAAGAAGTAAAACCTTCATCCATCCAGGAATACCTCATTTCGTTCGTTGCGAGCAAAAACTGGAACCAGCTATGTGCAAACTCATGGGCAGTGGTCCCAATCAAGCTTCCAAGATTTTCACCTCCGGCAATTAATGTGCACATGGCATATTCCATTCCACCATCACCACCCTGGATCACAGAGTATTGATTATAGGGATACGCTCCGATATGTTTGTTAAAGTAAGCAAGGATCTCTTGGGTTTTTTCTGGTAATTTTTTCCAGTTTTCAATAACTGCAGGCTTATCGTTTTTATAAAAGAAATGCAACTCAACATTGTTTTCACCCATGACCTTCTCGTGAATATAGTCAGGATCTGCTGCCCAGGTAAAATCATGTACATTGGGAGCTACAAAGTGCCAGCTGAGTTTGTTCCCATCAGGAATTTTCAATTTCTTGTTTGGATCTTCATAACCATGACCAATTTCCTGAGGATTTTGCAAATAACCTGAACCTCCAATGGTATAGTCCTTATCAATATGAATGGTCACATCAAAATTACCCCAAACACCGTGAAATTCACGCCCGATATACTGGTTGATCTGCCAGCCATCCACATCGTATTCAGCTAGTTTTGGATACCATTGAGCCATGCTCAAGGCAACACCGTCTTTATTATTTCTTCCGGCCCTTCTGATGAGCACAGGAACCTGACCTTCAAACTCCATATTAAACGTTGTCTTCTTACCAGAATCTAAAGGTTCATTCAGAGATACCTTTAGGATCGTTCCCAAGATTTCAAATGCAACAGGATTGCCGTTTTGTTTTATTGAAACAATCTTTTGGTAACCAATCTCGTCATCCTTAAGCCTTGCAATTCTGCTGGAGGTTCCCAGAGAATCTTTAACCGTCATTCTTGAATCAGGATCAGCAATGTTTTGTAACCTGATATCCATATCGCTGCCAGGTTGGAAGGCATTGAACTGTAAATGGTAATAGACCACTTGTAATTGATCAGGAGAATTATTCGTATAGACTAGTTTTTGTTTTCCTTTAAATTGATATTTTTCAGCCTCAACATCGATATCCATGGTATAGTCGACATGTTGCTGCCAATAGTTTTTCATTTGACCATAGCTAGACAGACTTAAAGCCAAAATGACACAAAGAGAGATATATTTTTTCATTGAAAATTGATGTTAAAAGAAAGCTACAAAAGATGTGGAATCTTTTGCAGCTTTTATAATTAACTAGGTTATTTTATTTATTACTGTTGACCAATGCATCTGCCATTTTTACGGCATTATAAGCATTCAAAATACGTCCTGTCACAGATAAATCACTAAATGGAACCAATTTTCCTTCACCTCCAGGTAATTTTACGTCAAGATCTACTTTAGTTCCTGAATTCATTAAAATTCGCTTCACCTGACTGGCAGAAAGCTCGGGATAGTAAGCTCTGATCATACATGCAACTCCGGCAACTTCTGGGGCAGCCATAGAAGTTCCTTGAATGGACTTGTATTCATTTTTAGGTATTGTTGAATAGATTTCTAAACCTGGTGCAAATAAATCAACATTCAATTTACCGTAGTTAGAAAAAGTCGCCACAAGATCCTCGTTATAGTTCCTTGTCATGGCACCGATCGTAATCACATTATCTGTGATCTCATTTACTTTATTCGGAGCATCTGTTGGGAAATTATCACTTTTATCGATGTTTTTATGGTCATTTCCTGCAGCATGCACTAAGAGAACATCTTTGCTTGCGGCATAAATAATAGCATCAGAAACCCATTCAGCATTTGGCGAGTAACTTTTTCCAAAACTCATATTGATTACTTTGGCACCGTTGTCTACAGCATATCTGATGGCCAGGGCAACATCTTTATCGTACTCATCTCCGTCAGGAACTGCCCTTACAGATAGCAGTTTCACATTTTGAGCGACTCCATTCATTCCCTTACCATTATCTCTGCTAGCCATTGCTATTCCTGATACATGTGTTCCATGCATTTCATCTTCAATTGAGCCTATGGTAAATCCGTTTCCATAAGGAACATCCTTAATATCATATGCATCATCGCCTGTAGCTGTTCTTCCATCAAAATCAAGATTATACATGGTATTTACCTGAGAGCCATAATATTTTATACCACCGTCTAATTGATCATTAACCTCTGCAACAGTACCTCCATTGCTTAGAATCTGAACTAAAAAAGGGTTTTTGTCAGCATCATCAAGCGTGTTCAAATCATCGATGGTATACGCTGATTTACCTAATTTTTCAGAGGTAACTTTATCCCCTTCATTCAAATAAACCTTCATCTGCTTGTATCGCTCGTAGTTTTCTGTGGCCTCACGAATTCTTTTTTCGTAGTCTTTCTTTACTTTCTGATAGTAAAAAAATCCATCTTTTTCTGAAGGATTGAAATCTGAAGAAGATTTTCCTTCATATTTAGTACCCATCATTTTAAAAATTCTTGTTACTTCAAGTTGTTCAGGAGTAGATTGACCCTCACCACCCAAAAAGTTCCATCCATGGATATCATCAATGTATCCATTATTGTCATCATCTTTTCCATTTCCTGCGATCTCGTCAGTATTGGTCCAGATTTTACCTTCGAGATCTTCATGTTCAATGTCGATCCCTGAATCAACTACTCCAAGAATTACAGTAGTTCCTTTTTTATCTGCTAAAAAAGCGTAAGCTTTATCGAGACTCATTCCGGGAATTGAATCCTGCATCAAGTCGGCATGAGGCCAGGCCTTGATCTCTTCCTCACTCATAGCCCCTTTCTTGGCAGTCATTTCTACAGCTGTGTCTGAACCTTCAGGAACAACTAAACTGTTCAGGTTTTTTGTCGTGCTACATCCGGAAAGAACGACGGCTAAACCTAAGCCTAATATCAATTTATTATTCATCATTACATATTTGGGTTAAATCAATTAAATATTTCATCGAAACGAAAAGTCTGATCTAATCGGACTCCTTTTTCAGTATGTTTTACAGTACAAATTTCATTTTTAGCATCATGTTCAAAAAATAAATAATAATCTTGATCTGCTGCAGTGTTTAAAAATTTCGCTTTTTCATCCATGGTCGTCAGTGGTCTCACATCATAACCCATCACATAGGGCAGTGGAATATGACCAACTGTTGGTAACAGGTCAGCCATAAACACAAGGGTCTTTCCTTGGTATTGAATATGGGGAATCATTTGCTTTTCAGTATGTCCGTCAGCAAAAAGAATATCAAAACCCAAAGGGCTTTTTTCAAGGATATCCCCATTAGGAATACCTAAAAAATTGAGTTGTCCACTCGCTTCTATTGGATGAATATTTTCTTTTAAAAAAGATGCTTTTTCTCTTGGATTAGGATGGGTGGCCCATGACCAGTGATTCTCATTACTCCAGAACTTCGCATTTTTAAAAGCAGGTTCGTAGCCTGTTCTGGACTTATTCCATTGAATACTTCCTCCACAATGGTCAAAATGCAAATGTGTTAGAAAAACATCAGTTATATCGTCCCTGTGAAATCCATAGTTTTTTAAAGAACTATCGAGACCAAAATCACCAAAAGGGAAATAGTAACCAAAGAATTCGTCACTTTGTTTTCTTCCGGTCCCGGTATCAATAAGAGTGAGTCTATCTCCATCCTCGATCAGCATGCACCTGAGACTCATATCAATCAGATTATTTGAATCAGCCGGGTTTGTTTTTTGCCAAATTACTTTAGGGACAACCCCAAACATGGCACCTCCGTCCAATTTAAAATTTCCAGTTTCGATCGGGTAAATCCGCATGAGCAATTTTTAAGCCTTGCAAATATGCAAAAATTCGGATTAAAATTTGTTAAATAAAGCAAAAAACCTCATCTCTACATACAGTGGGAATGAGGTTCTTATAGAGGCGTCAAGCGGATTCGAACCGCTGTACGAGCTTTTGCAGAGCCCTGCCTAGCCACTCGGCCATGACGCCAAAAACGGATGCAAATTTAAATAAAAATTTAATGATAACAATTAAAATTAGCGCTTATTACTTTTTTTCCAGAATAAACAGTTTTGAAGTTTTTCTTGGCTTATGCCCACTCTTACCTTCTTTAAGGTTATTGATGTCAAATTGAACAATAAATTCCATATTAAAATTTTGCTGAATTTCTTCTGGAATGCTTTCATAGGTCATCAATGCAAATCTTCCCTTATTCGGTAATTCCTCAGCCAATTTTATTCTTTGAACCGGTTCCCCTAAGTCGAAAATCATTTCAGGAGAAAGAACTCGATTTATTGTAAATAATTCAAGATCTTTCATTTCAGGGATTTCCCTTATTGTGGCGGCACTTAGAAATTTATCATTATCATATGTTAGTTCGGCCATTGGAAATGCAAAAAGAATAATACTGCAAAGAAGAAGGATCATTCCATAGAAGCATTTTTCGAAAGCCTTTTTGCTTAACCATATAAATATCAAAACACCCAATGTAAAAAGAGCCGCTGAACTTAAAAAGTAGGCAAGCCAATAAGGACTTAATTGCCCTTCAAAAAACAGGTAGACTCCGAAAGGAAAAACCAATCCAATAATACCAATGAGTCCGAACCCAAAATTTGCCAAATAAACATCTGTTTTGATTAGTTCTTTGGATTTAGTCATCAGGTAATTCATATAGAAACTGGTATTCATTGCCAAAGGAATCAATACAGGTAAAAGATATCTTTCCTTTTTTTCAGGAATCAATGATAGAAGAACAACTGCTGATAAAGTCCATAAAAGACTGAATTTGTATAATTTTTTATTTTCTACCCTTTTGATCATAAACGGATACAACAGTGCCAGGAATGAAAAAAAAGTCCAGGCCCCTGATTGTGTAAAAAAGCTCCAATAATGATAAAAAGGTTTTACACTTCTATTCGACCAGGCCATAGTTTCTTTATCAGCAATATATTCTGCTGAAGAGGTGTCGGTAAGATAGATATAAGCGCCCCAGGTAAACCCGACAATTGCAAAGATGATCAGACAAGCTACTAGTGGTTTTATTTTATTTGAGAAATTCTTGTATTTAAAAACGAACCCATATGCGATCAAAAACGGAAGTAAAAGTGCAAATAATGAAACGGGTCCTTTACTCATAAAGGAAAGTCCGAGAAATATTCCCGCCAGCAACCAGTTTTTCCAGGCATTCTCATCAGTTTCAAAAGCCTTAAAGAGCTGAAAAATAGCAAATACCATAAATGCATGGGCGAAAATGTCCCATTGTCCGTTACGTCCAGAAAATATAATGTAAAAGGAAGTAGCTAAAATAAGTGTACCGATAAAGGCCTGCTTTTTATCCTGTAAAATTTGAATGCTCAGGTAGTAAAAAGTAAATATTAAAAATACGACAGAGAGTACTGCAGGAAGTCTTAAACCAAACAAATTTTTCATCCCGAAAATAGCACCGGAAACTGCGGTCATCCAGGTAGGCAGAGGAGGTTTTTCATATCGAGGTTCCAGATTCATCGTTGTATGGATCCAGTTTCCATAGTCCAGCATTTCTCTTGCGGTAATAAAGTTTCGCGCTTCCATGATGTTCACTTCCACAACACTTAAATGAGGAAAGAAAATGGCCAGACACACCAATCCGATGGCTAATAAATAAGATCGATTATTCATTTTTAGAATTTTTGATCAAAAGTATATTACGAATGTAAACAATACTTCCGAAAATATGACCTGTAAATAGTACCGGGTCTTTTCTCAGGATAGCATAACAGATGATCAAGCTTGATCCTGTAATACTCAGTATCCAGAACCCTAGAGGTAGAATAGATTCTTTTTTCTTTTCTGAATAGATCCATTGATAGATAAATCGCAGGGTAAAAACAACCTGAGCAACACTACCTAAAATAAGTAGCCATAGAGGAATATCTTCATTTCTGAATACACGTTCTAAATCGAATTGATTGTTGTTATAGGTATACCAAACAATGATCAAAGGAAAAACAAATAGAAAAATTCGGAAAAATGGATGTAACTTTTTCCAAAAACCGTCTATTTGAAGATTGCGGATGTAGATGAAATATGTTAGGACCTGCCCCAGCATAATAGCAAAATCATCTCTCAGCCAACCATAGACAAACAATAAAAAAGAGGCGAGTAAACTCAGTTGCCAAAAGAGCAAGGGAGTGACCACTTTTTTAACTTTTTCAGATTGTATCCACTGGATCAATAATCTGGAAGAAAACAGGATTTGCGCAGAGAATCCAATACTGTAGACAAGCCAGTCATTCATTATGGTTTCTTTAGATCAGCAGAACTGTCTGCTATTTGATAATTGATGTATTTGCGTTTCATCCAAAGGTAGGCAAAACAATCGGCCAAAGGCCCGAATAATCGGTTCCATAAGTGATATTTAGCCTCACCTGCAATTCTCGGAAAATGTTGAACCGGAACTTGTTTGATCTTTCCTTTTTGTAGGAGAATCATCGCAGGTAAAAACCTGTGAAGTCCTTTAAACATTGGAATTCTTTTGACATAGTCAGTCTTAATGATCTTTAGAGGACAGCCTGTATCATCCATACCATCATGTGTAAAGGCTCTTCTGATCCCATTTGCCACGGTAGAGGACATGTTTTTTACAAAAGAATCCTGTCTGTTTGACCTCACGCCTGTAACCAGATCAAATTCCTTGATTTCTGCGAGTAACAAATTAAAATCTGAAGGAGCTGTTTGAAGGTCAGAATCGATATAACCCACAAGATCACTTTGAACATGATCAAAACCTGCTTTTAAGGCAGCACTTAAGCCTCTGTTTTCTTTAAAACTGAGATAAGAGAAGGATTGATTTCTTTGACAAATATCCAGGATGACCTCCTGACTTTTATCCGAGGAGCCATCATTTACAAATAAAACACTGGCTCTGGCACTTGAGATGTCAAGATAATTTGAAAGTTCTTTTTCTACACGAGCAAGATTGTCTTCTTCGTTGTAAACTGGTACTATGATGGTTAGTGTCTGTTGCATAAGTCAATCGATTATCTTTCTCTTTCCATAATGATTGATACCATTTCTACATTTCCACCAATGGGAGGGTTGAGCTTTGACAACTTAATTTTTGCTTTCTTGACCAATGGAAGCTCAAGTAATATTCGATCAAGGATCAGATTCGCCACCGTTTCCAATAGTTTGGTTCTAACAGCCATTTCTTCTTTTACAATTTTGTTCAGATGAACATAGTCGACTGTATCGGCTAAATGATCTGATTTTGCAGAAGGTTTTAAGTCAGTTTTTACAGAAAGGTCAATTCGATAATCAGAACCAATTTTACCTTCCTCCACCAAACAGCCATGGTAGGCATAAACTCTTATGTTGCTGATTTTTATAGTACCCAAGGATCAATAATTTTGTGCAAATATAATTATTCCATGCTGACGGAAGTAATTTTACACTTAAAAGAGGGTGAAATGATTTGAGATTGGAGATTTAAATCTCCAATCATCTAATAATCCGCACTCTCCGGATACTTCGCCATAAACTCTTCCAACTTCTCTACCATCAACTTACTTCCCACAAAAATAGGAACCCTTTGATGCAATTCAGTTGGTTTGATTTCTAGAATCCTTTTATAGCCATCCGTTGCTTTCCCTCCGGCCTGTTCGGCCAAAAGGGCGATGGGATTACATTCGTATAATAGTCTGAGTTTCCCTTGCGGGGATTTTGAACTGGTCGGATACATATAGATTCCTCCTTTGATCATATTTCGATGAAAATCTGATACCAAAGAACCAATATATCTTGCCGAATAGGGTCGGTTATCTTCTTCTTCCTGACAGTACTTTAAATAATCTTTTACACCTTGTGGAAAGTGAATATAATATCCTTCATTGATGGAATAAATATTGCCATCTTCAGGGAATTTCATTTGTGGATGAGAGAGATAATAAGTTCCGGTAGCAGGATTTAATGTAAAGCCATTAACACCATAACCCGTCGTATAGACCAACATGGTAGAAGTACCATAAACAACATAACCGGCAGCTACCTGCAGATTACCTGGTTGCAAGAAATCTTCTTTGATCACAGGAGTGCCAACCGGCGAGACCCTGCGATAGATAGAGAAAATAGTTCCAACAGAAACATTTACATCAATATTCGACGATCCGTCAAGAGGATCGATCAAAACGACGTATTTATTGTCGTGGGTCTTGTTCTTTCCTTCAATTACCACAAAATCATCTTCTTCTTCACTGGCAATACCGCAAACGATCTCTCTGTTTACCAGGGTATTCATAAAAATATCATTGGCATAAACATCTAGTTTTTGCTGATCTTCCCCTTGAATATTTGTATCACCCGCAGCCCCTGTAATATCAACCAAACCGGCTTTATTCACCTCATGATTGACAACTTTACTGGCCAGTCTGATGGAGCTTAATAGTCGAGAAAGTTCACCAGATGAATATTGAAAATCATTCTGGTTATCTATGATATATTCGCCGAGGGTTTTATGCTTGTTCATTTTATCCTAGTTTAGGGGATTCGTATACAAATATGGTTATTTTTGTATACTTTAAAACGAAAATATGGAGATAATATTGAGAGAAGGACAAAAAAAGGATATGTCTGCCGTACTCTTATTAATAAAGGAACTGGCCAGCTTTGAAAAAGAGGCCAATGCGGTTGAATTGACTGTAGAGGAGTTAGAAAGAGATGGCTTTGGTCCACAGCCTTTGTTCAAGGTTTTCATTGCAGAGAGAAATAGTGAGATTGTGGGAATGGCTCTTTTTTATGAGAGATATTCCACATGGAAAGGGAGATCCATTCATTTAGAGGACCTGATCGTTAAGCATCAATATAGAGGAGAGGGAATCGGAAAGGCACTTTACACAAAAGTATTGGCACATGCGCACGAGCAAAATTTAAAACGAGTATCCTGGGAAGTGTTAGATTGGAATAAGGTAGCTGTTGATTTTTATATATCTACTGGTGCCAAAATACTTGATAGCTGGAAAGTGGTTCATATGAATGAAAGTTCATTGGATTCTTTTGTCACAAAAAAATAGTTTTTAAAGGTTTTTGAAATGTAACGCATGGAGATATTTAAATTCGGGGGAGCTTCAGTAAAAGATGCCACAGGTGTCAGAAATTTTTTGTCAATGCTGCAAAAGCTTGACAAACAAAAGGTGTTGATTGTGATTTCAGCAATGGGTAAAATGACAAATGCCTTTGAGGAAATCGTAAATGTTTATCATCAAAATGGTACGAATCTAAATGAACTCCTTGATAAAACACGGTTATTTCATTTGAGTATAATAGATGATCTTAATTTTGATCAAAAAGCATCAATATATGAGGAGCTGAACAACATTTTTAAAGACATCTCAAATTTTCTTAAAAAGAACAATTCAACAGATTATAACTATATCTATGACCAGATCGTAAGTAAAGCCGAATTTATCTCAACAAAGATTTGCAGTGCATATTTAGAATCCAATGATATCGACAATGAATGGCTGGATGTAAGACAATGTATCAAGACAGATAGCGATTTTAGAAGAGCAAAAGTAGATTGGGACACATCAACCATAGCAATTCAGAAAATGGTCAATACTTCAGGAATTACCATTACCCAAGGATTTATTGGAAGTGACAATTACGGCAGAACGACCACACTCGGTAGAGAAGGATCAGATTATACAGCCGGAATTTTTGCTTTTTGCTTAAATGCTGAGAAGGTTTCAATTTTTAAAGATGTGCCGGGAGTACTCAATGCTGACCCCAGAGAATTTGAACAAACGAGCTTAATCGAACAAATATCGTATAAAGAAGCGATTGAAATGGCTTTTTATGGAGCCACTGTTATTCATCCAAAAACATTGCAACCCCTCCAAAGAAAAGGGATCCCGTTGCTGGTCAGGTCTTTTCTGGATGCTGATGCAAAAGGGACCTATGTAGGCAGTGAACTCGATATTGTACCTGAAATACCATGCTTTATTTTAAAGAAAAACCAGATATTGATTTCGATCTCTGATAAGGAATTCAATTTTGTCGTAGAAAATGACATCAGTGAGATCTTTGGATTTTTACATGATCTTAAGATCAAGGTAAATCTGATCCAAAACTCGGCCATTAGCTTTTCTCTTTGTATTGAGGATAATTTTAATAATTTTGTCAAGTTTTTGACCAAACTGGAACCCAGATATAAGGTCAAATACAACGAAAATCTTACCTTGTTCACGATCAGGCATTTTGATGATCATGCCATGAACTTGCTTGAAAAGGATAAAGAAGTGCTGTTAAAGCAAAGGAGCAGAGAAACTGTTCAAATAATTGTAAATTCAAAATGAATAGATGAGTCTGGTCAATGCAAAAGAAATAGCTAAGGTTGTGAAGCTCGACAAATTCGGGTGGATCGGTACTTTTTTTGGATGGATACTACTCAAAACATTAAGGATCTCAAAGCTGAA
>JAAESS010000176.1 GCA_024229195.1 Flavobacteriales bacterium
ATAGCAAGTAATTTCATTTTCATAAAACTGATTGTTTTGGTAAATATAAAGACTTATTTTTGTTCCTATAAACAGCTTAAAGATGATCAGTAAAATTCAATTTCAAAAAGAACTTGATGGAATTATAAAAAATGGAATTCGAGAAGATATTGGAGAAGGAGATCATAGCTCACTTGCCTGCATTCGGAAAGATGCCATGGGAAAAGCCAAACTATTAGTCAAGGAAGAAGGTGTCATTGCCGGCGTTGAATTTGCCAAAATGATCTTTAAGGAAGTTGATACCGAATTGCATGTAGAAACATTGTTAACAGATGGTGATGCGGTCAAAGTAGGAGATGTTGTTTTCTATGTAACCGGGAGTTCTCAGTCAATTTTAAAAGCGGAAAGACTTGTATTGAATGCGATGCAACGTATGAGTGCCATTGCTACAAAGACGAAAAAATTTGTAGACTTATTGAAGGGAACAAATACGAACATACTCGATACCAGAAAAACAACACCTGGGATTCGCGCTCTTGAAAAATGGGCAGTTACAATTGGAGGTGGTATGAACCACAGATTTGCCCTATATGATATGATCATGTTAAAAGACAACCATATTGACTTCGCGGGTGGTATTGACAAAGCCATCAAAAAAACAAAGAAATATTTAAAAGAAAATAATTTAGATCTTAAGATCATTGTTGAGGCGAGAAGTCTTGATGAAATTGAGCAAATTTTGGATCATCAGGGGATTCATAGAATTCTAATTGATAATTTCAACTATGAAGATACAGAAAAAGCGGTAAAATTGATTGCCGGACAATGTGAATCAGAATCATCTGGTGGAATCACTTTGCAAACTGCCAGGAAATATGCTGAATGCGGTATTGATTATATCTCATCAGGAGCGCTCACACATTCTGTATACAATATGGACCTGAGCCTAAAGGCGATTTAAGTCTTTTCTCCTTTTTCGATCGGTAGTTCAGGGATACTCCCCCATTCTGTCCAGGATCCGTCATAAACAGATAAGTTCTGATAACCACTCAGCTCGGCAGCAAGTGCCAATACACATGCCGTTATTCCTGAACCACATGAAAATATAAGTTTTTTATTTTCAGGAATTTTTGAATAAAATTCTTCTTTAAGCTCTGCTAAATCCAGCATTTTACCTTCAATTAGAAGATCTGTATAAGGTAAATTTTTAGAACCCGGAATATGTCCACTTCGGAGTCCTTTTCTGGGTTCTTCGACCAATCCGAGAAATCGATTTTCAGCCCTTGCATCGACGACTATTTGCTCTTTGTCACTCAAATGATCAAGTACATTTTGATGATCCTGAAAAAAATCAGGGTTATACTTACCGGCAAAATCTCCTTGCTTAATTTCTATTGTTGTTTTCTCTTCTAAATCATAAGCAGCACGACTCCATGCGGGCAGTCCACCATTCAGAACAGCAATATTAGTATGCCCCATAGCTTTGAACATCCACCATGCTCTGGCACTTGAATAAATTCCGAGATCATCATAGACAACAATTGCACTGTTTTTGTTGACACCCAACTTCTGAGCTGCTTTGTTAAAGACATCTTCACCCGGCCAGGTATTGGGAAAAGTAGCTGAAGTATCACTGAATATACTTTTAATATCAAAAAAACGAGCTCCGGGAATTCTTCTTACTGGAAGATCCTTTGATACATCTCCTTGAATGGCTTTTGGTAACGTAGCATCCAAAATGACCAAATTATCATTTTTAAGATGTTCTTTAAGCCATTCGACTTCAACAAGAGACATACTGATATTAACTTCGCCCATATTTGACTTTCTTATCTACGAATTCTTTTCCTTCAACATCGGAACGAACCTAAAATCACCATACTCAAGTTTCTCAAATTTCTTTTCTGCGGTTCTTGTAAAAACTGTCATGACCTGAACATCATCTCCAACAGGGATAACAAGCTTAGCTCCAATTTTTAACTGACCCAGTAAATCTTTTGGCACATAAGGGGCGCCTGCCGTAACTATAATACCATCAAAAGGGGCATTTTCAGTCAATCCAATATAACCATCTCCATAGACCAGTTTTTTTGGGACATAGCCTACTTTTGGTAGAAATTTCTTTGCTTTTGTATACAACTCTTTCTGACGCTCTATGCTATATACTTCCGCTTTCAATTCAATCAGAACAGCTGTCTGGTAGCCTGAACCTGTTCCTATTTCCAATATTTTATGGCCAGGCTGAACCTCTAACAACTCCGTTTGAAAAGCAACAGTGAAGGGTTGAGAAATAGTTTGATCTGCTCCAATTGGAAAGGGCTTATCCTGATAGGCAAAATCTACAAATCCCGAATCCATAAATAAATGTCTCGGCACATTAGACATCGCATCAAGCACCTTTTTATCTTTGATGCCTTTATTGCGAATTGTAGTAACCAACTGGTTTCTTAAGCCTTTATGCCTATTTGAATCATTTATTATCATATCGTAAAAATAGATAAATAATTGGCGCTATAAAATAGACCTCAATAATTTTTTCCTAATTAATGGTCCTTCAAAAAAATTCTTTATTTGAGATGGACTGAGAATCAATTAAGCATCTAACACAGCATTAATATTCATCAGAAAAATTGTTAAATTCTTCAAACAGTACTTCATAATCTCCTGTAGAAAAAGTATAAATATGCCAGATCAATAATAAAACACCAACAACAATTCCTATGATTGAGGTTGTTTTTCCAGTTTGGGCATTGTTGACTCCATCAAAAGCATTTGGATCTTCTTCATGAATTCGAATAGCCTTATTGGCATTGTTAAACCCAATAATCCCTAAAATGATCCCTATAAGGCCCCAGCAGCAGCAGGCGGTGACGATTGAACTGATTCCTAAAATTAATGCGCTTTGAGCATAAGGCAATTTTTCTTTATACATATTTAAATAAATTTTAGTAGGTAATTTGTTAGAATAATGATCACATTTAGTATCAACAAACCTTGTAATATACCATGTCCTTTGGCAAAGTTAAATTTGAGATGAAGTGCCAAAAAAAAGACCATAAGCAGCAAGGTATAGATAGCCGGATAGGTAAAGAAAGCATTTGTAAACTCTCCTTTAAGCAAGTAAATAACTGATCTTTGCAGACCACAGCCAGCACACTCCACGCCCA
>JAAESS010000177.1 GCA_024229195.1 Flavobacteriales bacterium
CGGAAAGTAAGGATAATGGAAAACCAGAAAGTTTAGCTGCTCATGTCGATATTCCGAGAGCACCTGCCAACATTCGATTTTTTGCTGGAGCTATTTTGCACGATAGTTCTGAAATGCATGAAATGGATGGTATGGCAATAAATTATACTTTAAGGCAACCTATTGGAGTAGCAGCTTGTATTTCCCCTTGGAATTTACCTTTATATTTACTTACTTGGAAAATTGCACCAGCTCTTGCTTCAGGAAATACAGTAGTTGCAAAACCATCTGAAGTAACACCAATGACGGCTTATTTACTAAGTAAAATATGTATTGAAGCAGGATTACCAAAAGGGGTATTGAATATTGTTCACGGACTGGGAAGTAAAACTGGAGATCCTTTAACTATGCACCCAGACACACCAATCGTTTCCTTTACGGGAGGTACTGTTACCGGAAAACATATTGCAACTGTAACGGCACCAATGTTCAAAAAACTATCTTTGGAATTGGGAGGTAAAAACCCAAACATCATTTTTGCAGATGCTGATTTTGATAAATCTGTAAGTATGGCAGCTCGTGCTGCATTTACCAATCAAGGTCAAATTTGTTTGTGTGGTTCTCGTCTTTTTATTCAAGAAG
>JAAESS010000178.1 GCA_024229195.1 Flavobacteriales bacterium
GTGAAAACCCTCCTGCTCCAAAGAAACGCAAGAAATATACAAAGGTACTAAAGCGGACTCGTCGTATCAATGAAAATAGTGCTAGTAACGAAGACAAGGAAACAACAAATCAGTCAGACTTGGACCTAAATAGCACTGGACTTTCACACGAACAGGAGAGCGAATGGGAAGTTTCTGACTTTAGTTCCTCGGAGGATTCTAGCGATGAATAGATTCCTTGAGACAAATTGTTATATTTCTTTTTAAACGTTAAGTTGAGTGATAACAAACAATTAGATAGCAAAACATTGCCCCAAAACGAATCAAAAAAGCTTTTGAAAATATCAGAGCTCTTATCTGAAAATGTACTGGTGGACCACCATTTTGAAAATGATGACATCATCGTTGAAAATAGCTGACATCATCAAAATACATATCTGTATACATCATTCGAAAGCTCTCATTCAGGCGAGCTCGAATCCGGTTTTTATATTGAAATGGGACGTATACTTGAGGAGTTAGGATGATTTTTAATCTTGAAAACGTAACTTTTTTGACATCATTGGTCAAGTGACTTCGGAAAATTTTTGAAAATGTTGTAATGGCTTAAATTATTCGTTATACCATATAATTTCATAATCAGTCGAGAAAACAAAGGTTAGGCAATGCGGTCGATGGTTTAGAGGAATTCCCTGCCTACAAGGAGA
>JAAESS010000179.1 GCA_024229195.1 Flavobacteriales bacterium
AACAGCTGCTGACCTTCAGAGGCTTTGAGATATTGACCTTTGACTACTAAATCTGTTCCTACAGTATTTTCAGAATTATAATTTAACCTTGATATACCACTTGTTTGAGTTTGATTTAATAAATGTATTTTCACATCATCCATTTGCCAAAGATCATATGACTGCAAGCCCTGGCCTAATAGAAAAACCTCCTGACCTTTTTGAATATCATTTGACAAATCTTTTCCTGGGCGATAGTCTAATATTGCGAGGTTCTTATGAATTGATTTTAAACTATCCAATTGATCGATCTGATGACCCTTACTTAAAATAGCTGTATAACTAATTTTATCCTTTTTTAGAATCGTGGGCTGCAAGGCGATCATTGCCAGAGCTGAAACTCCAATCAAACTAACCAATACTTTTATGTAAAATCTGAGTTTACGGTTAGCGGTCCATTCTTTCCAAATAAACAATAGCCATAAAAGACCTGAACCTATGAGAACAGGCCAGATCAATTGAGTTTGTCCTATTGTTATTTGATCAATCATAGGTGTTCAGTTCTTGTATGAATAATGTATTGAGCTCTCCTATTTCACTACTTTTTTGCTCAGGTTGTGATTTTGCATCAGGTAAGGCCAAAATCAAACTCCTTTGAACAATGATCATTTCCTTATTGGTAATTTGAATTCCCTGAGATAATCTTTTTAAATCTTGTAAGTTTTTTAAATACTTTACTGGCTGTGCCAATGCAAGCTCGGCAGTTTCGTTACCGGCTGCCTCAAAAAGTATCTTATCTTCATCTGTTCTTAGATTTGGATCGCTGATCAATACTTCGAGCCTTTCAATGCTTGATCGAATAGCCGGATATAAGACTGGTTTTTCCAAATCTTCTGTTTTTTTATAACTGGACACTTCTTTCAGATCACCTGTAAGTCGTTTGTCTTCTTTGATAGGTAGCGGATCAAAACCGATTCTATGAACGTATATCCTTGCACTGTTCTTAATATCTTGCAGTCTTTTTAGTATCCGATATTGTACAGGTAAAGATTCTTCAGGATGGTATAAACGAAGGTGCAATTCTGCATCCCACATCTCATTCAAAGCCATCCTTAATTGGGCCTTCAATGATTTGGTATACAAAGTTGCCTCTTCAGGATCATCGTGATTATGAACATATTCATGTAATGGATCTTCTTCTGTTTCTTCTGCACTTTCCTCTCCATGGTCATGGTCATGGTCTTCCTCATCAGAAACTAAATTGGATTCATTCTCAGTGTCATGGGCGTGTTCATATTCTGATAGTAAATTATCTTCTCCGTCCTCAGTATGAGTTTCTTCACTCGAATTGGCTCCCAAAGTAGACTCATCTCCCATAAACTCCCCATACTTGATCCTCAAAGCTTTTTGATCAAATGCCAATTCATTACTTCTCGAATTAAACTCATTTTTTGAAAGGCTTGATTTTTCTTTGATGAGTTTTTCCGTGTCAATGATAAGTTGACGCTGACTTCTAAAGTAATCTGGCATTTGGTCAACTCCCATAGCACCTTCAACCTCAAAAACATCGCTTACTGTATCTCTTATATTGGCAAAATAGGTCTCTCCTCTGCTTATATTTGCATTTGGAGATTTAACATCATTGGCCATGACATAAAAATACAGTTCATCACCGGGCTCCATTTGCATCTTATCTAAGTCGATTATCCTCTGAAGGGTCACTTTTTTACTATCTTTTGGAATAGGATTGTCAAATCTGAGCTCTTCTTCTCTAAATTTTACGGACTCTCCGGATCCTTTACTAACGGTGGCTATAATAACAGCAGTTACAATGCCATAATCATCTGAAATAAGCGCATTAAGTTCAAGCTTTTTACTCTGATCATTATCAAAAGATGTAAACTGATCCAAACCAGAAATTTTAATATCAGGGCTTTGGTCTTCAAAAAGCTCTATACTGTATAGCTCAGAAAAATATATAATTCCAAGGGTATCTGTGAATCTAAAATTATAGAAACCTGAAGTCTCTGGCTTTAACGAAAACGCATAGTTGTCCTTTGAAAAATTCATAGCTTTATCTTCTCCAAATACCTGTATTGTAACACTTTTCACCTGCTTATCGAATTCAAGGCTCCAGCTCATACTGGATCCTTTAAGTGCTTTCAGATTCATATTGGAGGTGCTTTTCGATACTTGTCCTGTATATTTAGGATAACGCACCTTTAGCGTTTGTGCTGTGATCAAAGGCGGAGCTATTTCGTTCTGGGTAGAATCTGCAGTACTAAAAATGATTCGCTGTTCTGGTATGTTTTGATCTGATGTTTTAAAAACATTGTTCAGACCGGAATAATTAAGGAACCCAGCGCCAAATATCAATAGAAAGAATACTATCAAAGCATTTTTTAAACTTCTTTCAGAAGCAATTGTCTTAGCAGTTTCGATCAATTCTTTACCAATCTTTTCACGCTGAAGCCTTGCCAACAGACTTAATCCTTCTTCTTTCTCTAAAAGCAAAGAGGTGCTGAATTCCATATTGGGTTGCTTCGCATCAAGGTAATTACAAACATGGCTAACGGTGTAGTTCCATGGTTTCCACATCCACGCTAAAATCAAGCCTATCACAATAAAAAAGATTAGTGAATACATTAGATTAGACGTAAGGCCAAATACCAATAATGCTCCACCCATGGCATACAGCAAAATTTCTAAAATAAATCTCAGTAGCCATTTTTTATGGATTGTTTTTAATATGTCTTGCCCCGATTTTATCATTGCTTTTTGTATTTAGATAAAATTCGTTCTACCGGAATTATCAAAAGCAAAACAGTCCATAACCATACCGATATATCTTTCAGCTGCTTTGGTTTTTCAATAGTTTTTGGGCTATTCATATTGACCTGTATTTCTTGAAGGTCCATGGTGCGCATATCAAGAAATTCAAGATTCTCTTTCGATTGATGACTAAAATCAAGCAAAGAAGAAAGCTGAACAGGTAAATTCATATCCACACTATTCTCTGCATCAAGATGATGTGTAAGAAAA
>JAAESS010000180.1 GCA_024229195.1 Flavobacteriales bacterium
ATGGCTATGGTAGTGATGCTTTAATTATATCAAAAAAACTTCAAGAATTAGATATAGATTATTTTGCTGTTGCATATGCTTCTGAGGGAGTAATTTTAAGAAAAGCAGGGGTAAAAACTCCTATTCTTGTGTTACTTCCCCAGGCTAGTTCAGTAGAAGAAATTGTCAAACACAATCTGGAACCAAGCTTATATTCCTTTAGTATTTTGAAAAATTTTCTGAAATTTTTAAAAGAAAATAGCTTCAAAAAATACCCTGTACATGTAAAGCTAAACACAGGATTAAATAGAGTTGGGTTCGGTTTAGATGATTTGTCTGAAGTTGTTTCTAAAATACTAAACTCTAGCAATGTAGTGGTTAGAAGTGTTTATTCTCACTTGGCAGCAAGTGAAGATGCTTCTGAAATTTCGTTTTCAAAAAAACAAATTGAATTGTTTAACATTATGAGCTCAAATATTATTTCCAAATTAGATTATACTCCTATGCTACATATCTGTAATACCTCTGGGCTAATAAATTTTCCTGAAGCTCATTATGATATGGTTAGATCAGGAATAGGTCTGTTTGGTTTTAGTGGAAATTCCAAAATTAAGCTCTCTCCTGTTCATCAACTAAAATCTGTTATTTCACAAATCCATATTATAAATAAGAACGAAAGTGTTGGCTACAATCGCTCATACTTTGCAAATGCAAAAGAAAAAATTGCAACAATCCCGATAGGACATGCTGATGGCATTACTAGAATTTTTGGAAATAAAAAAGGGTTTGTTTTTATAAATGGAGAAAAAGCATTTATAGTAGGGAATGTCTGCATGGATGTTATAATGGTTGATGTATCAAATATTAAATGTAAAGAAGGTGATCAAGTAATTATCTTTGATAATGTTCATACTGCAGAAGATTTGTGTTCCATGGCTGGTACAATCTCGTATGAGCTAATCAGTGGTATTTCTGTAAACAGAATCTCTCGCTCCATAGTCGAATAAGTCAATTCCCTTTCTTTATTTTCTTCTTGAGTGTTTAGTTTGTTGGGCACAAAATTAGTTTTTGTATTTTTAGGCCACAATAATAGTGGTGAAAGCAAGAATTTATCCAAGAATACTGTCTTTTTTCTTTTTGTCTTTGACAATTATTTTTTTTAATTGTTCAATGGACGAAGAATATGTGCATATTGCTTATTCTCCCGTATATTTTAATCTTCAGACAGCTCCCTATGATAATTTGTCGGAATATAATTTTTTTCAAGGAGAGATGAAAAATCTTTCTCCTGTATATGGGGTCCTTCCTTACGAATTAATTAATCCTCTTTTTACAGACTATGCTTTGAAGGATCGTTTTGTTTGGATGCCGCAAGAGGAAAATGCTTATTTCCTAGGCGATACTGAAATATTCAATTTCCCGACGGGCACTATTTTAATCAAAAACTTTTCATATAACGGGGTTGTTCCTTCAAATGAAAGAAAAAATATTGAAACAAGGCTAATGATCAAAAAAAATGAAGGATGGGTTTTTGCAAATTATATTTGGAATGATGAGCAAACTGAAGCTGTTTATAATTTGGATGGGAGTACCGTTGAAATAGAATGGATTGAAAATAATATAACCAGCACGGTTAATTATAGAATCCCTAGTAGTTCTGAATGTGCTACATGTCACAAAATTTCTGACATTCACACACCTATTGGTGTCAAACCAATGAATTTAAATAAAATAATAAGCTATCAGGATTACTCCATGAATCAGATTGAAAAATGGATAGATTATGGATACCTTGACAATGCTCCTGACAATATAGAGACAATGATTGATTGGACAGATCCTTCAAATTCATTAGAATTAAGGGTTAGATCCTATTTGGATATAAATTGTGCTCATTGCCACTCTGATAACACCCATTGTGAATATCGCCCTATAAGACTTGATTTTGATTCAACTGAAGATTTAACTAATTTAGGCGTCTGTCTTGCTCCTGACACAGACTTAGGAAATGGGACCGATTTAATCGTTGCTCCCGGCAATTTCATCAGATCAGTTCTACATTTTAGAATGTCGTCTGTTGAGGAAGAATACAGAATGCCTTTACTAGGCAGAACTCTTGTTAATCAAGAGGCTGTAGCCTTGATTGAAGAATGGATAACGTCATTAAGTATAAATTGTGATTAAAACCTTATTTATGAAGAAATTATTATTGATTGTAGCTGCTTTTTTAACTTTTTTTTCTGTTTTTTCCCAAGGAAGCGCTGGAGATTCTTGCTCTAATCCTATTGCAATAGGCTCTGGAAGTCATTACGTAGAAAATATAAATGGTGCGTCTTTTTCATTAAACTGCAGTGAATATGATGCATCCAATGGAGATCTCGAATGGTATATATATACTCCGAATGACGATTATTTGACAACCATAACATCAGACCTTGAAGTTAATGACAATCTTGACACAAGATTTCATGTATATCAAGGGTCTTGTGATGATCTTAGCTGTGTCGCTGGAGATGATGACAGTGGCGCAGAATATTTATCTGTTACGTCCTTCTATGTATATGCTGGAGAGAGTTATTATATTGCGTGGGATGATAGGTGGGAAAATGAAAGTTTTGAGTTTCAGCTTATAGAGGAAGACCCTCCACCTCCGCCTCCATTTGGTTTTACTGTGTCTTCTGTTTCCACTGTTGGATCTGAAAGAGGACTTTTAGATATGAACAATGACAAATTAGATGACTTAGTTTCAATTCAACAAACAAGCATAAATATTCACTATCAGCTAGGTGAAGGCGGTGGCTTCAATCCTGTAAGTATTCCAACTTCATATGCGGATAATACTCCTAGTTGGAGTTTAGCAGCGGGTGATTTTGATGGAAATGGGTATAACGACCTCCTTTATGGCGGAGGAAGTGGTGTTACTTTTATGCAAGCTAATTCAGACGGAACTTCATATACAGAAATCTCTGGTTCAGAATACGTTTTTTCTCAACGATCAAATTTTGTTGACATTAATAATGATGGACATCTAGATGCCTTTGTATGTCATGATATAGAGGCTACGGTTTATTATATTAATGATGGTAATGGTGTGTTAGAGTTTTTTCAAGGACCAGATGAAAATGGAATCACTTCTGGGGTAGGTGGAGTAGCATATGAGCTAGCTTCATGGGACACCTCTGCTCAAGAAGGAGGTAATTACGGTTCTGTATGGATTGACTATGACAATGACAGAGATATAGATATGTTTATTGCTAAATGCAGAGGGGGTAATGTGCAGTGGAAAAATAATGAATTATGGAGAAACAATGGAGACGGCACCTTTTCAAATGTAGCAGATGTGACCGGATGGTATAATTCGTATTATCCTGATGGGGGACATGACAATAGTTCCAATTTAGGAGACCCAGTTCAAACCTGGTCTTCAGCTTGGGGAGATTTTGACAATGATGGCTATTTAGATGTTTATGTTGGTGCTAGCGCGGCTGGTGACGGAGCACATAAATTAATGAAAAACAATGGAGATGGTACATTTACAGATGTCACTGCTAACTCAGGAGTGGAAGAAGCTCCATGGGGAATAG
>JAAESS010000181.1 GCA_024229195.1 Flavobacteriales bacterium
ACCCTCGCTGGTTTTCAAGACCAGTGCATTCGACCACTCTGCCATTTCTCCATGAGTGTATTCGATTGCTCAAATGCGAGCGCAAATATAATACGCTTTTTTGTTTTACTGAAACAATTTGATTTTTTTTTAAAATTATTTTTCGCTTTGCCCTAATTAAATAAAACCTATTTTTATGACAGAAATTTCTACATGGAATTAGAGTTGATACTAAAGTTATTACTTTTAGTTGTAATTGGCGTAATAACAGGAATTATAAATACCCTGGCAGGAGGAGGATCATTAATTACCTTACCCATGCTGATCTTTTTGGGATTGCCTCCGAGTGTCGCGAACGGAACCAACAGGATTGCCATTTTAATACAGAGTATTGTCACCAACTTTGGTTTTAGAAGCAAAGGAGTAAAAACATATCCATTTAGCATTTACTTCGGTATTTCTGCCACGCTAGGTGCAATCCTTGGTGCACAACTGGCCATCGAAATAGATGGAGAATTATTCAATAAGATTCTTGCGGTAATTATGGTTATCGTAGTTGCTTACCTGGTCCTGAACCGAAAGTCTAAAATTGACCATACTATTGAAAAAATCAAAGGAAAACCTTTATGGATCAGTACCATTCTGTTCTTTTTTGTTGGGATTTACGGAGGGTTTATCCAAGCGGGAGTTGGTTTTTTGATGCTTCTGGTTCTTTCAGGAATCAATAATTTTACTTTGGTTAAAAGCAACGCAATCAAAATTGTTGTGACAGGTATCTATACGGTATTTGCTGTTTTTATATTTGTAATCAACGATAAGATGAACTGGGAATACGGTTTGATTCTAGCCTTTGGAAACGCTTTAGGCGGATGGTTTACGAGCCGATGGTCAGTTTCAAAAGGAGATGGTGTTGTTAAAATTTTCCTTGTAATTATGGTGGTAATTATGGCCATTAAGCTATGGTTCTTTACCGATTGATATCAAAATTTTCAAAATCTCCTAATTCGCCTTCCTCCCATCTCACTGTTTCGACACTTGATAATGGAGAACCCATATAGAGCCAATCAACAAAAGCTTCAAGATTATGCTCATGTCCTTGCGCCTCAATAAAAACACTGCCATCATTTTCATTACTGATATAGCCAAGAATTGATCTTTTCTCAGCAGCCTCCTTTGTATATTTTCGGAACCAGACACCTTGTACTTTGCCAATTAATCTGATCCTGTAATTTTTAACCATTGAAACTAATTTATGAATATCATAAAATTAAGATTTAATTCTAAATGCTATCTACTTTTCATTTATACTTTCTTTCTTTTCAATTATCACTTATTATACTACCTTTGCCTTTCGAATTTTTTAATCGCTCCTTATGAGTAATTCTTTTGGAAAACTATTCAAACTGACCACTTTTGGTGAATCGCACGGCCCTGCTATCGGAGGTGTTATAGATGGATGCCCTGCAGGCATATCACTTGATCTTGATGCAGTTCAATATCAGCTTGATCGCAGAAAACCAGGGCAATCTAAAATTACAACCCAAAGAAAAGAACCGGATCAAGTTGAATTTTTATCTGGTGTTTTTGAAGGGAAAACCACAGGAACCTCTATCGGATTTCAGATTCAGAATACCAACCAAAAAAGTAAAGATTACTCACACAATGTTGATGTTTACAGACCATCTCATGCAGATTATACTTATGACCAAAAATATGGGATAAGAGATCATCGAGGTGGTGGAAGAAGTTCTGCTCGTGAAACAGCGAATTGGATTGTTGGAGGTGCCGTGGCTAAAGAAGTGATCAAAGACATCAAAATTACAGCCTTTACCTCATCAGTAGGTGACATATTTATCGATAAACCCTATCAAGACCTTAATTTTTCTGAAATAGAAAATAATATAGTCAGATGCGCTGATCCCACAACTGCAGAAAAGATGATCGAACATATTAGTGAGATCAAAAAACAAGGAGATACCGTTGGAGGTACTATTACCTGTGTCATTGAAAATGTGCCTGTTGGCCTTGGTGAACCAATATTTGATAAACTTCATGCAGCTTTGGGTAGCGCAATGTTGTCTATTAATGCTGTCAAAGGATTTGAATATGGCAGTGGGTTTTGCGGTGCCAAAATGAAAGGTAGTGATCACAACGATCTATTTAATCAGGACGGCACAACAAAAAGTAATCTTTCTGGTGGGATTCAAGGAGGAATTTCAAATGGAATGGATATTTACTTTAGGGTGGCCTTTAAACCTGTTGCTACCTTGATTCAAAAACAAGATACGATTGATTCTAAAGGTAACAAAGTTGAAATGCAAGGAAGAGGTAGGCACGATCCCTGCGTAGTGCCAAGAGCGGTGCCTATTGTAGAGGCTTTAAGTGCAATGGTTTTAGCTGATTTTTATTTAACGGCCAGAGCAAGAAGTTAATTATTTGCCCACGCGCTTTTTCCATCTGCCTTTTCGCAGTTTAAATTCGTCAAACTTGTCGCAGGATTTTTTGATATCCGCAATGACCTTTTGTGCATCCTGACCTATCAATGATGCATACTTCTTTCCTACAATTTCAATCATATCATCTGTTAATGACAATCTGTTAAAATTATCCATTCTTTTCTCATAGGTCATCTCTTCAAATTTCATTCTATTGAGATCAATCAAATAGAAATCATATTGATGATCACTGTTTCGGCACATCAGTGTATTGCCTTTGGAATGATCAAAATGGTGAATATCATTCTCGTGAAGTTGGTAGGTAAATTCAGTAAACTGTTTTAAGATGTTCTCCCGATCAGGAAAATCAGCATTTAATAAAGCTCCAAAATCAAAATCATAAGTTAAATTTTCAGAAATATAAAAACTGTTTGTAAGTCCGACCAATGTAGAATTTTCAATATAAGCAATTGGCTTTGGTGTTTTTATTCCTTTATCAAGAAGAATTTCAGCATGCTCAAATGACCTTCTGGCTTTTGATTTTCGCACATACTTGTAGGCAAAGCGATTAATTAAATGAGGTACCTGGAATGATTTCACATTCCATTTCTCATCACCCAAGTCAAATATCTTGATCGTATTTCTTTTCTTCCAAAAGGTTTCACCGGTATGACCAAAGGAATTGACTATCTCGAGTACTTTATCCTTTTTGTCGGAATTGGCGACCTTTATATTCATCATAATGACTCTACTAATTATTATTTGCCCTTGGATTATGGGTTCCTACTTAGTGATTTTTGAAAGGTAAAAGTAATAATTCTATATCAGATAGAATAAAAATTTAATTTATACGTTTAAGACTAAGTTAGTTCTGAAAAAGAGCTAACATTCTCCAACAATAAACAATATTTCCAACACAAAATCAATGCGACTAGTTCGCAGAAAAGAGCATAGTGACCTTTGCTTTGGCAAGTACAAATGTTTTACGGTTAATAATTGTTTATGAACATATTGAATCAAACTATATTTTTTGTTAGAAACCCTTTTTGCCTTTCTCCCCAGAATACTTTTGCAAAAATTCCAATCCAAAAGCCAAAATGGCCGATGGAATAGAATGTAATTAGAATTACCCATATATGACTTTGGTTCGAACAAAGTCAATAAAGATCCCTTTTTTTTGGACCGCTACTGGAAGATAAAAATTTCATAGCGGTCTTTTGTTTTTTTCAATACTGCAATGCTTGCCTTATTAATTTATCATAGCTAGTTTGAAAATACTTTATCAATCTTAAATCTCTAATTACCAATCCCTGCATGGGCCCTAAACGGTTCCAATCTCAAAACAAGATTAAAAATATCTCAAAACATGAAATCGAAAATTCAGGTAATTTTATGCCAGAATATTTTGTCATAAACCAGGTATACTTAAAAAGGTGATGGCCGTAGTTAGTGAGGATTGAACTCAAAAAAAAAGACTGCTTGTTTTCACACAAGCAGCCTTTTCACTAAATAAATCTAAAATGTTCTTTTAATTATTTTTTCAAAGCTTTATACGAGCCTACATTTGTTTCTTCTTTCACTCTAAACATTTCGCTCCCTGTTGGAAACCTCGTTAAATTATACATGATCGAATCAGTACTGAGTTCACTGCTTGTTAGATGATCAGTAAGTTCCTGAAGCATGTTCTCTCGATCAAATTGCTCATTACTGTCAAGGACAAGTACATTGTCTGGTAAGTTCAAGACATTGATCGCTCCAACAGCATTCTCATTAAAGAGAATTTCATTAGATGCATCGATCAATTCATAATGATCTATTCCAATTCCTTGAGTAATATTCTGACCTTCATCATCATAATTAAACCTTACTTGAAACTCATCATTGAGAAAATCACTTACTTCAAGTACTACGACTTCATTCATACCTGTATTTCTTGGAGATGAAGTATCTTGAAAATAAACTTCCTTCCATTTTTTACCATTATACACCTCAATTGAGAATTCTCCTTTATCATCTTCTACTTGTAGATTGTAAGTCACTTCTATCTGAACTTCTTTTAATTCAGAAACATCTACTGCAGGTGTTGTCAAGGTAGTTTTGTCATTTGATCTCAAACCACGGCTGTTATCATTGAACAATGCAGCTCCTGTTGCAAACTCTGATTCTATCGTAGGTCCACTATGTGGCATCACACCTGTATATCCAAATTGCCAGTTGGTAGCATTGGAATTGATCTCATAGATCCATCCAGCAGGAATTTCCGAGGAATCAAAACTTTCTTGTTGTATTTGTGCATAAACCCCATGGCCTAAAAACAAAGCAACTATCATAAATCCGATCTTTTTCATTGTAATTCATTTTATATTACTTTGTTATAACGTCGTAAATTCAATATTATTTTATCCGACCCATCACAAAAAATGCTAATGTTTCCTTAAAATAAAAGAATAAAACACCCAAGACTTCTTCATTTCCTTATGAATAAATTATCTTTGCAGAAATTTTAAAAAAATAAAACATGAACGACGGTTTATATTCTAAAATAAAAAGTTCAAAGGGTGATATCCTGTTAAGGCTGGAATTTGAAAAAACTCCGGGAACTGTAGGTAACTTCGTTGCCCTTGCTGAAGGAAATATGGAAAACTCAGCAAAACCACAAGGTCAAAAATATTATGATGGCTTAAAGTTTCATAGAGTAATACCGGATTTTATGGTACAAGGTGGATGTCCTCAAGGTACAGGTACAGGAAATCCAGGTTATAGCTTTGAAGATGAATTTCACTCAGACCTTAAACATGACAAACCAGGAATATTGTCAATGGCTAATGCCGGACCAGGCACCAATGGCAGTCAGTTTTTTATAACACATGTTCCTACTCCATGGCTTGATAACAAGCACACTGTATTTGGAGAAGTGACTGAAGGTCAGGATGTAGTTGACGCTATTGCACAGGATGACGTTCTCGAATCAGTTGAAATCATCAGAGTAGGTTCGGATGCTGAAGCTTTTAATGCGATTGAGGCTTTTAGAACATTTGAAGGAGCAAGAGAACAGCGAATCGCTGATGCTAAAGCTAAAATGGATGCTGAGTTGGATAAAATAGCTGCCGGATTTGAAAAAACTGATAGCGGATTGAGATACCAGATCATTCAAAAAGGAAGCGGTGCTAAAGCCAGTCAGGGAAAGAATATTTCTGTTCATTACAAAGGTCAACTTGCTGATGGAAGAGTTTTTGACTCTTCATACGAAAGAAAGCAACCGATTGATTTTACTGTTGGTGTCGGTCAAGTGATCAAAGGATGGGATGAAGGTTTGCAATTATTACAAGTTGGTGATAAGGCAAGACTTGTGATACCCTCACATTTGGCATACGGTTCTCAAGGTGCAGGAGGAGTTATTCCTCCAGATGCAACTTTGATTTTTGATGTAGAGCTGATGGACGTAAAATAGGAGTAAAAAAACATAAAAAAAGCACCTCGGATACATTCCCAGGTGCTTTTTTTTGTCAACTAATTTTCGTAACTTTAATTATACTAAATGCCCCTCTCATGAAACATTTTATGTTATTACTTTTTCTTTTTGGAATCAGCCTTCCTGCTTTTTCTCAAGATGAAAAAAAGCATCCCTTGTTGACCGATAATTTTTTTTTAGAAGCTGGAGTTTTTATACCGGCTAAAAACATCAAACTTGGAGCTGATGGAGATTTTCCTGATGATGATTTTGATTTTGGTGAAGAATTTGATCTGAATGACAACCAAGCCACCGCGTTTGTTAATTTAGAATGGCGTTGGAACAAGAAATGGCGATTAACCGTTGAAACTTTTTCCTTAAATAATGCGGCGAAAGCAACTTTAGATTCGACCCTGGTATTTGATGATGTAACCTTTGAAAAAGGAAGTAATGTTCGGGGAGGCTTTGATTTTGCATTATACAGGGTCTTTGTGGGAAGAACGATTTCTTCGGGTCAAAAGCATTCCTTAGGTGTAGGATTAGGAGTTCATGCTTTAAATGTTGGCGCCTTTATTGAAGGAGAGATTAAATCGAGTAATCCTGACCTTGATGGTGAATTTCAGAAAAGAAGGGTAAGTGCCTTGATCCCTTTACCTAATATAGGTGGATGGTACCATTGGGCTCCAAATGAAAAATGGGGATTTATAGCACGTGTAGATTGGTTTGGAATTAGTATTGATCAATATTCCGGAGGCCTTTGGAATTTTGCCCCGGGGATGAGATACCAAATTGGTAAAAATTTTGGATTGGGAATAGATTATCGAATATTGCTGATCAACGCCAAAGTCTCACAACCAAACTGGGAAGGTAAATTTAATATGGATTTTAGTGGTCCTGCTGTTACATTTCACGGAAACTTTTAACCTATGGCCATTGATCCGATTGACCGTTTAAAATATCCGATAGGAAAGGCATTAATTCCCGATCAAATATCGGAAACGGATGTTCAAAAGTGGATTTCAATTTTAGATTCTTTTCCAAAAAAGATGCGTCTTATTACACAAAATCTAAGTGATGATCAATTAGATACGCCATACAGACCAGAAGGCTGGACCATAAGACAAGTGGTCCATCATGTGCTTGACAGTCACACAAATAGTTATATCCGCTTTAAATGGACCTTGACCGAAGACCGACCGGTTATTAAAGCCTATGACGAAAAGAAATGGGCAGCTCTTATTGACAATGAGGCTCCAATAGACTTATCTCTTGTCGCCTTGGAAAGTCTGCATGCAAAATGGGTTTACCTACTAAAAAGACTATCTCCTGAAGATTTAAAAAGAGTATTTATTCACCCGGATTCTCAAGAAGAGGTTTCTCTTGAAAAAAATATCGGCATCTATGCCTGGCACAGCAAGCATCACTATTCTCATATCGCCAATCTTTTAATGGATAAAGGTTGGTTATAACACTATTTCCATTTGATATTGCAGCCAATACTTGGTTTCTGATTTTCCAAAATCCCTTTTTGATCTAATAAATGGTCTATTGCGCTTCTAAGATCTGAACCATTAACAGGCAGTTCATTTCCTGGTCTTGAATCATCTATTTGACCACGGTATACCAAATTCAGATTCTCATCAAACAGATACGAATCAGGTGTACAGGCAGCATCATATGCTCTCGCTACTTCTTGCGTTTGATCATACAAATAAGGAAATGGATAGCTATTATTCTTTGCATTTTCTTTCATTAAATCAGGGCCATCCTGCGGATAGTTGGCAACATCATTCGACGAAATCCCAATAAATGAAATCTCCTCCGAAAGATACCGATTGGCAATATTTACCATCTCTTTATTTACATGGATTACAAAGGGACAATGATTACAAATAAAAAATATCACAGTTCCTTTCTTTCCCTTTAATTTGGTCAGAGACAGCTTTTCGTCTGAAACCGTATCAAACAACTCAAAGTTAGCTGCCTTGGATCCTAAAGGAAGCATATTGGACGGGGTATTTGCCATAAATCACAATTTCTTTTTATATTTACTTCAAAGCTCATCCAAAAATAATATTTTTCAGGTAGTTTGAACAGTAATTATTGAATTCAAATAGTTTACACAAGCTACCAACATGAATAAAAACCATAATAATTATGAAAACGATTCAACAATGGTATGATGATTATGCAGTGAGTCATCAAAATGAAACCAACCAAAAGATTCATTACATATGTGTCCCTGCTATCTTTTTTAGTATCGTTGGAATGATCATGAGTATTCCAACAGATTTTATTCAAAATACAATCAATATTAGCAATCCAATGATTGGTAATTGGGCCAGTTTTTTGTTGATTTTTTTGCTATTGTTTTATCTAAGATTATCTTTTTCATTGTTTATAAGAATGCTGGGGTTCTCTGTACTCTGCATTATGGGTAATTATTATCTCGGACAATACCTGCCGCTTTTTCAAACTTCTTTAATAATTTTTATTGTTGCCTGGATCGGACAATTTTATGGGCATAAAATAGAAGGGAAAAAGCCTTCTTTTTTTAAGGATTTGCAATTTCTTTTGATTGGCCCTGCATGGGTTTTTGAAAAACTTTCCAGATAATGAATCCAACAAACATTTCCTTTGAAGATTTTCAGAAAGTTGATATTCGTTTGGGAACCATTATTGAAGTCAATGATTTTCCCAAAGCAAGAATCCCCGCCTTTCAACTAAAAATCGATTTCGGAGAACTGGGAATTAAAAAATCCAGTGCACAAATCACATCTCTGTATTCAAAAGATTCTTTGATGAATCGAAAAGTTCTGGCAGTTATCAACTTTAAAGTCAAACAAATAGCAAATTTTAAGAGTGAATGCCTGGTTCTAGGTATGCAAAATGGTAAAGATGTGGTACTTTTACATGCTTCTGATACAGTAAATAATGGTACTCAGGTCTTATAAATAAGAATTCAAATTGTAATCACATCAAGCATGTCGCTAAATAGAGAATTGCAGCAACTGTCGCAAGCCCTGGAGGGAGAACTTCACTATGATGAACTGCACAAAAATATTTATGCTACCGATGCCTCCGTTTACCGCAAAATTCCACTGGCAGTAGCTTATCCTAAAGGTCATGATGATTTAAAGGAACTCATCTCATTTGCCACTCAAAATAAAGTATCTCTTGTACCCAGAACGGCAGGAACTTCTCTTGCCGGACAATGTGTTGGAGAAGGGATCATCGTCGATACTTCGAAATACTTTACACGTATACTGGCTTTTGATGAAAGAAACAAAACAGTTCGTGTTGAGCCCGGTGTGGTGAGAGATGAATTGAACGAGTTCTTAAAACCTTTTGGTTTATTTTTCGGACCCAACACTTCGACGTCAAACCGATGTATGATGGGTGGTATGGTCGGTAATAATTCCTCAGGTACAACTTCTATCCAATATGGCATTACAAGAGATAAGGTGCTTGAAATGAACACGATATTATCGGATGGCTCAGCATCTTTTTTTGGACCGCTATCCGCCTCAGCTTTTAAAGAAAAGTTAAAAGGGAATAGTGTCGAGAGCAAGATATACAATCTATTGTTTCACGAATTGTCGAAAGAGGAAGTCAGAGAAGAAATTAAAAGAGAATTTCCCAAGCCCAATATTCACAGGCGTAATAATGGTTATGCCATTGATGCCATTTTAAGCAATGAGCTTTTTTCTGAAAGTAAAGCCCCGATCAATTTGTCAAAATTGCTCTGCGGAAGTGAGGGTACTTTGGCATTTACCACAGATATTACTTTATCGCTCGACAGACTTCCACCAGAACACAATATGCTTGTTGCTGTTCATTTCACAAGTATTCAGGAAAGTCTAGAAGCTGTGGTGGTTGCGATGGAACACAATCTCTTTACATGTGAGTTGATGGATAAAAAAATTCTCGATTGCACTAAGAATAATCGAGAGCAAATCTTAAACAGATTTTTTATTGAAGGAGATCCAGAGGCAATTTTAATGCTCGAGATCGCAAGTGATGATGCGGAGACGACTGCCAAATTAGCCCAAAAGTTAATTGCCGATCTTAAGTCTCACGATTTTGGTTACGCCTACCCTATTCTTGAAGGCAATAATATCAACAGGGCCAGTAATTTGAGAAAAGCAGGATTGGGTTTATTAGGCAATATCGTTGGCGACAGAAAAGCAGTAGCTTGCATTGAAGATACAGCGGTAGAAGTAACTGATTTGCCTGAATACATTTCTGAATTTACAGCGATGATGAAAGCTTATGGGCAGGAAGCCGTTTACTATGCTCATGCCGGTGCAGGAGAACTTCATCTCAGACCCATTTTGAATCTTAAACAAGAACAAGACGTTCATTTGTTTCGGGAAATCACTACTAAGGTGGCTCATCTTGTAAAAAAATACAATGGCTCCATGAGCGGAGAACATGGAGATGGTATCGTTAGGTCCGAATTTTTGACGCTCATGCTCGGTAAGAAAAATGTTGAGCTGATGAGAAAGATCAAAACTATTTTTGATCCACAACATATATTTAATCCGGGAAAAATTATTGATCCCTGGCCAATGGATAAATCTTTGAGGTATGTTCCAAATCGTGAGGAGCCAAATATTGAGACTATCATGGATTTTTCTGATTCAGAAGGAATTCTTAAAGCCGCCGAAAAATGTAATGGTTCAGGTGATTGTAGAAAACCGGTTTTTGCAGGCGGCACCATGTGCCCCAGTTACAGGGCAACAAAAAATGAAAAAGACAGTACACGGGCTCGTGCCAATGTACTCAGAGAATTTTTAACAAATAGTGATGAGGTAAATCGCTTTGATCATAAAGAACTGAAAGATGTATTTGATTTATGTCTGAGTTGCAAAGCCTGTGCAAGTGAGTGCCCGAGTAATGTTGATGTGGCTGCATTAAAAGCTGAATTTCTATATCAGTATCAAAAAGAAAATGGTGTTTCTTTTAGAACCAGATTATTTGCCGATAATGTCAAGTACAATAAGCTTGGATCTATTGCTCCTTCCATAACAAATATGATTCTCAATACAAGTTTTTCTAAACGTTTTATCGGTGTTGCAGTAGAAAGAAGCATTCCAAAATTAGCACAGATCACAACCAAAAAGTGGTATAAAAAGCATAAGTATCAATTTGTTAAAAAACAATATCCTTTGGGCCAAGTTTATCTTTTTATTGATGAATTTACCAATTTCTATGACGATGTTATCGGAAGAGATAGTATACAGGTCCTTTCAAAATTGGGATATGAAGTGATCATAAGTGATCATCAGGAAAGCGGCAGGAGTTTTATTTCAAAGGGATTACTTGATGAGGCAAAAAAGCTGGCGAATCAAAATGTCGAATTTTTTAAAGACAAAATTAATAAAGATGTTCCTTTGGTTGGAATAGAGCCCTCTGCCATATTGACCTTTCGAGATGAGTATTTGCGACTTGCGGATGACAAGGAAATTGCAAATGAAATTTCGAAATTTACATTTACTATTGAAGAATTCATCGAAAAAGAGATTAAAAATAGACATATCAGAGAAAACCAGTTTACTTTGAGATCTAAAACCATTAAAGTACATGGTCATTGTCAGCAAAAGTCACTGTCAAATATGAAATCGACCTTTAGTATGTTAAGTCTGCCAAAAAATTATCAGGTCAGCATTATGAATACCGGTTGTTGTGGTATGGCAGGATCTTTTGGATATGAAAAAGAACACTATGAATTGAGTATGCAGGTAGGAGAAGATACCCTGTTTCCAAAGGTGAGAAACTTTGGGCATGATATCGAAATTATTGCCTCGGGCACAAGCTGCAGACATCAGATAAAAGACGGAACAAAAAGAACTGCAAAACATCCAATTAGCTTATTTAAAGAAGCCTTAAAATAATTTTGCAGAGCTGCTAAAATTATTTATTTTTAGAGCCCTCTTAAATTAAGTTAAGGAACGGTTATAATATCATCGTTCAATCGAATATCTTTAAAAATCAATATCATTTAAAAAAGATATTTAGCTGTTAACCAAGATGTTATAATTTTATTAATCAAAAATCACTGAAATGAAAAAATTCATTATTGGTTTATCTTTCACCTTATTTTTATGCTTTAGTACAGTCGCTTTCGGGCAAGCTGAAGCACAAACCGGCCCAAAACCATCTTTGGATAACGGTACAATCCAAAGTCAGTTTGATTATTTATACAGAAAATCAAGTTCTTACCAAGAATATAAAGTTGTCAAAAAAACATTCTATCAAAAGATAAAAGGGAATGTGTTGGATTCTTTACAAGTCTTGAAAAAGGAGCTTGTTGATACTAAGCAACTAGTTGAAGTTCAAGGAAATGAAATTAAGAGTTTAAAAGCTGATCTTCAAACTACCAATGACAATCTTACTTCGGTAACCAAAGAAAAAGACAATATCAAATTTCTTGGCTTTCCTATGACAAAATCAGGTTATAACAGCCTGCTTTGGACCATTATCTTCAGTATTTTGGCACTGCTGCTATTCTTTATTTTTAGATTTAAATCAAGTAATTCAATTACGGTTCAGGCCAGAGACTTACTAAGTGATACAGAAAAAGAATTTGAAGCCTACAAAGCTAAGGCACTAGAAAGAGAACAGAAGGTAAGAAGAGAGCTACAGGACGAACTTAATAAGCAGAAATACGCTGATAAGAAAGGTAAGAAATAAACCTTTTTTGAAACATAAAATTTAAAAAGCCGTATAACATTGTTATTCGGCTTTTTTTATTCTCTATTTAGAGTAATGGCTTGTGATTCCAGATAATTCAAAGCATTTGTCCCTTCATGAAACAAAAGATCAAGAATACTTAAGTTATTTATAAATCCGTGTTTATTATCGAAGACTTGTGTATATGACTTTAGGTCATAAGAGGCTTCTTTTTTTGCATCCGCTAAAAAGCGAAAATCTTTATCATTAGAATTCGATTCCTGATAGCTATCTGTATATGTAATATTATTCTCTAATTCAAGACAAGAGCTCACTATTTCATACCCTTCCATATTCAAATCGAGCAAGTAATTGTATGGCTTGTGAAACACTTGCATAACCTCATCTTCATAAAATTCAAAAAATGGAGACGACCGATATGAGCTTTCAAAGGATTTAATAAATATCTTCTGCCAGGAAAAACTATTGTCAATTTTAACTTCTTTGGTCTTTTGCCTTCCTGAAGATTTTGAATGAAGAATGGGAACCGACAGCAATTGCTTGCCGTTTGCACCATATATATAACATCGGTTTCTGTAGGTCTGCTTTTGGAAATTATCATGCTTTTCAAAGACAATATCCGATTGACTGGCCATTGCCACATATTGAATTACAGGAGCAAAAAACAAAGGTTGCATCAACAAAGCCATGATATTGTATAATCTAATTAAGCCGCTTTCTTTCGTTTCCGATACCAATTGAATCCGTAAAGCACGACCATAAGTCCAACAAAAGGATAAAAATATGAAACCGGTTTACCGCTTCCTCCAACTGTTGTAAACAATCGTTCCCAACGTACCTTACTTAATCCTTTACCATCTGAATTCCAGCTAAACCAAATAAAAACAGGTTTACCAACAACATGATCAAAGGGTACAAAGCCCCAATACCTGGAATCTTCTGAATTATGCCTGTTGTCTCCCATCATCCAGTAATAATCCTGTTTGAATGTGTAGGTGTTTGATGGATCGGAGCTACCATTTAAATAGATCTTCCCATTTTCCACCTCAAGCATGTTTTTTTCATATTCTACAATAACCTGTTTGTAGAATGGTAATGTTTCGAGATTTAGATCAACCGTTTTACCTGCTTCAGGAATATAAACAGGTCCAAAATTATCCTTGTTCCAATCCAAAGAAGCAAGATTTGGGAAAACCTCTTCTCGCTCACCTTTTGGACTTAAGCGCTTTTTCAAACTTTTTACAGTTGGGTTCTTACTGATCAGTTGCGCATCTTCATCTGACAGATTCAAAATATAATTCCCATCTTGTAATCTACCTCCTTCCCTAACGTGGTAACGACTTTTTAAACTTTTTACACTCAGAGCTTTACCATCTGTATCAGCCTCATAAAAAAACTGCAGCCTTGCCCTGTCTGGTAAGACATTTTTTTCACCATTGATATAAACGTATCCATCCCTTATTTCCAATGAATCTCCGGGGATACCGACGCATCGTTTTACATAATTAGATTTTTTATCTATGGGTTTTCTGATTCTTCTATTTGTTCTCTTAAAGAATTGCTCAACCGTATCAACCGGCCAGCTAAAAACGACAATGTCATTTTGCTTGATCTTCTGAAGTGCAGGAAATCTTAAATAAGGTAGTTGAGGAAAATCAAGATAACTTTTCGTCTTTATAAAAGGCAAGGTATCATGAACCATTGGAGCTGCAACTGTTGTCATTGGAACTCTCGCTCCATAATGAAATTTACTCACGAATAGAAAATCTCCAATCAACAAAGATTTTTCCAAAGAAGAAGTCGGTATGGTATATGGTTGCATAAAATAAGTATGAACCAAAGTAGCTGCGATGACCGCAAAAGCAATTGAACTTACCCATTCACCAGTCGCCGTACGAGGCTTTAAACTGCGATCTTCAATGTAACTTACATCCTTCATATAATTTACATAGTAGATATAAAACCCTAATGTAAGAATAACCAACCAAGTGTCCTTAGTTGTGTTTTTACCAAAACTTCTTATGGTTTCTACCCAGATTATAGGAAACATAAGTAAATTGATGATGGGAATAAATAACAAAATCACCCACCATTTAGGCCTGTTGATGATTTGCATTAAAACTACAGCATTGTATACCGGTATGATAGCTGTCCCAGCCTCTCTTCCTGCTTTTACATATAATTTCCAGGTACCCAGAAAATGAATTACCTGTAGAGCTATTATAAAAAGTAACCATTGCATTAAGGTCATAATCGTATTTCTATTTAATTGTTATTTTTTCTATTAGTAGAATTAATTTTGGAATTGTTACCCATACCCAAAAATTAATCTGCAAATTTTACAAACTAAGTACGTCTTTCATACAAAATACACCCGACTTGTCTTTCAGCCATTCTGCCGCTACAACTGCGCCAAGAGCAAATCCTTCCCTGTTAAAGGCGGTATGTTTGATCTCAATCTCATCTATAGCTGAAGTATAAGCTACCGAATGTGTACCGGGAACTTCTCCTTCTCTTTTTACTTTAATAAATAACTCGTTGGCCTCAGGGGAGGAAATGTTCCACTTTTTTATTTCAGAATTTACCAGAATATCATCCGCCAAGGAAATCGCTGTACCGCTGGGAGCATCCAGTTTATGTATATGATGAATTTCTTCCATACTCGCCTTGTACCCCTTGATATTCTTCATCATATGGGCAAGGTAAGCATTTAAATTAAAAAACAAATTTACACCAATACTAAAGTTAGAAGCGTAAATAAAAGACCCTTTTTTTAGCTCACAATATTCTTTGAGCTCTTCATATTTATCGAGCCACCCTGTTGTTCCTGAAACCACAGGTACCCCACTGTCAACACATGATTTTATATTGTCAAAGGCAGCAGACGGATGGCTAAAATCAATTGCAACATCTGCGATACCCAGATCGACTTCCAAAGGCTCTATATCCTTTCTAATTACGATTTCGTGACCTCTCTCAACGGCCACCTTCTCAATCGCCTTACCCATTCTACCATAACCTAATAATGCAATTCTCATTGTTTAATTTTCTTTCTAAATTAAAAGTCAAATTTTAAATTTAACCCTGCAACCGTTTGATTATTTGCCGGGTTTATCTGTAACGAAGGTCTCCATGACAAATTTCTATTAAAAGCCTTGTCATCCAAATGCGCATCTACATTCGCTTCGATGATATTCAAAGCGTATAAACCCAATGTGATAAATACGGATAGATCCCTATTTTGTTTATAAACTTCCTGTGCTCTGATCAGTCCTTCTTCACTAATGTTGGGATTAGTTCCGCTGCCGTCAAATTCATCTGATCGGCCCGAAATTCTTAACTTATAAGCTGTTTGATAGCGATCGTATTTCTGTTGATTGTCTACTATAAAGTAAACTCCTGTTCCTAAGGCAGCATATACAATTGGGATCTTCCAGTATTTCTTATTATAGGCCTGTCCTAAACCAGGAAGAACAGCAGAATAAAATGCTGCCCTTGCAGGTGAAAGCGGGTCTATCATTTGCGACTCCAGTGTTAGAACTCCTTCTTCTGTTTTGTCTTTCTTCTTCTTTTTTTCCTTCTTCTCCTCCTGAGATTGACAAAGGTTCCAACAAAAAATGCAAATAATTAAACTAAAAGTAATTTTTTGCAACATTTACTCAAGTAATTTTTTGATACGGGCAAAATCCTCCTCTGAATGAAAAGGAATGATAATTTTTCCCTTTTCCTCTCCTGAAAGCTTTACATCAACTTTATGCCCAAGATAGGCACTCATGTCTTTGATTCCTTTCTTAAAATGGTCTGGTATTTCTTTTTTTGCAACAGGTACAGCCTCAATCGGTTTACCTTGTTTAACACTTTTTACCAATTGCTCGGTTTGACGCACTGAAAGCTTATCCTTTATGATTTTTTGATATACTTCTAACTGAAGATCAGGCTCATAAATATTGATAAGTGCACGCCCGTGCCCCATTGTTAAAAAACCATCTCTAATTCCGGTTTGAACGATGGGATCCAGTTTTAAAAGTCTTAAAAAATTTGTTACCGTCGAACGGTTTTTACCAACTCGGATACTCAATTGTTCCTGAGTTAACTTTACTTCTTCAATGAGCTGTCTGTAAGACAAAGCTACTTCAATGGGGTCAAGATCCTTTCTTTGAATATTCTCAACCAATGCCATTTCCAGCATTTCCTGGTCATTGGCAATTCGCACATAAGCAGGAATAGATGTTGCTCCAATCAATCTTGAAGCCCTGTATCGTCTCTCTCCTGAAACTAATTGAAACTTATTTCCTTCGAGCTTTCTTACAGTAATCGGTTGAATTACACCCAGCTCTCGAATTGAACCAGCAAGCTCTTTTAATGCTTCCTCATTGAAATTGGTTCGTGGCTGAAATGGATTGACCGTAATAGCATCCAATTCTATTTCTACGATATTTCCAACAAGTTTTTCTGCATTCTTGTCTTGGATAGAAACGATATCTTCCTTGGTATCACTCAATAAGGCTGATAAGCCTCGTCCTAAAACCTGCTTCTTAGTCGCTTTGGCCATTATTACTGTTGTTTTTTATAATTTCATGAGCCAAATTAATATAATTTACAGCTCCTCTGCTCGTTGCATCGTAAGAAATAATACTTTCTCCGAAACTAGGCGCCTCTCCTAATCTTATATTTCGTTGTATAATTGTCTTAAAGACCATATTGTGAAAATGTTTTTTCACTTCAGCCACCACCTGGTTAGAAAGTCTAAGTCTCGAATCGTACATGGTTAGCAGCAAACCTTCTATCTCCAGGTCCTGATTATGAATTTTCTGAATACTTTTTATCGTATTCAGCAGTTTTCCTAGTCCTTCCAATGCATAATACTCACATTGTATCGGAATAATCACAGAGTCCGCAGTTGTAAGCGCGTTTACAGTGATTAATCCAAGTGATGGTGCACAATCAATAATGATATAATCATAAGCGTCTTTTACCTCACTCAGCGCGAGTTTTAGCATAGATTCTCTTTTTTCCTTATCAACCAGTTCTATCTCGATTGCAACAAGGTCAATATGTGCAGGAATGATATCAACATTTGGCGAATTTGTTTTTAGGATAGCCTCTTTCGCAGCAACAGTGTGTTCAAGTACCTGATAGGTGCCTTTTTCCACACTTTCAACTTCAATTCCTAACCCAGAAGTAGCATTAGCCTGAGGATCGGCATCAACCAGCAAAACTTTTTGCTCTAACACCCCTAAAGCCGCTGCCAGATTAACTGTAGTTGTTGTTTTGCCAACTCCCCCTTTTTGATTAGCAATGGCTATAATTTTTCCCATTCAAATATTGATATTAAACCGCTGTAAAAATACAATTATTTATGAGCTTATGAAACGAAGTTTTTAACATAAGACACTGGCTTATCCACAAGTTTAACCTGTCCTAACTATTCATTGTGAACCAAGGAGTTGTATCTGATTGGAATTTTAAAAAAATAAACGAAGATGTATCAAATCAAAAGAAAGCTCTATTTGCTCTTTTTACTTCTGATCATCATTTCGAGCATATCCCACATTTGTTCAGGGATCTTTTCGAGCATATTGAATTCTCCGGCCCCTTTTAACCATTCACCTCCATCTATTGTGACGACTTCACCATTTACATATGCTGAAAAATCAGAGACCAAATAGGCTGCCAGATTAGCCAGTTCCTGATGAACACCTAACCTTCCTATCGGAATCTTCTTTTTCATATCGAATTCGTCTTTTAATTCACCGGGCAGCAATCTGTCCCAGGCGCCTTTGGTAGGAAATGGACCTGGTGCGATCGCATTGGTACGAATACCGTATTTCGCCCACTCAACAGCCAGAGATCTTGTCATGGCCAATACACCCGCCTTTGCCGTAGCAGAAGGTACAACGTAAGCTGATCCTGTCCATGCATAGGTAGTAACTATATTTAGTACGGTAGCTTTCTTTTGTTTTGTATCTATCCAATGCTTCCCTAAAGCCAAAGTACAATTCTTTGACCCTTTCAAAACAATATCAATTATAGTATCAAAAGCATTTGCAGACAATCTTTCAGTAGGACTGATAAAATTTCCGGCTGCATTATTGACCAAACCGTCTACTTTACCAAATTTTTCGAGTGTAGCTGCCAGCATAGATTCCACTTGATCATAATGTCTCACATCACAAGCAACCGGCAACACTTCACCTCCTGTTTTTTCCTCAAGTTCTTTGGCAGTTGTTAACAACTTGTCCAAATTTCTTGAACTAATGACCACTTTTGCTCCCAACTCAAGGAAATAGGTAGTCATGGCCTTGCCTAAACCACTGCCTCCTCCTGTAACAATAATGACTTCACCTTTTAACGCATTGTCTCTTAACATTGGTTTACTATAATCCATAAGTTTAATTTTTTTGTAAACTTACATTTTTAAATTGTTAAAAACTCATTAATATTCTTCGTTTTTTTTTGATTAACTACTTGTCAGAATTAAAAACCTTTGTATATTTGCCCGACTTTTAAAGAAAGTTAAGCGTATAGCAAATTATTAAGATATTAAGAAATGAAAAGAACGTTCCAGCCATCGAATAGAAAGAAAAAAAACAAACACGGATTTCGTGAAAGAATGTCCAGTGTAAATGGAAGAAAGATCCTGGCGAGAAGAAGAGCTAAAGGAAGAGCAAAACTTTCAGTTTCATCTGTACCAGATCACAAAAAATAATATGTCAAAACATATATATAATAAAGGTGTTACTTTTAATAGTAACACCTTTTTTTATACCCAAAAATAAAGGACAACAAACTATTTAGATAATTAATTTCTTTTCAATAAATTAGCTCAAAAAAAATAAAAATGCCAAAGAATAATTCCATAAAGTCGGTTTTGATAATAGGTTCTGGTCCAATCGTTATAGGCCAGGCATGTGAATTTGATTACTCAGGTACTCAAGCAATCAGATCTTTAAGAGATGAAGGTATTTCAGTTGTATTGATCAATTCGAATCCAGCCACGATCATGACAGATCCCCAGATGGCTGATCATATTTATTTGAAACCTTTGACTACCAAATCGATAATTGAGATTTTAAAAAAACATGATGTTGATGCTGTATTGCCAACAATGGGAGGTCAAACCGCTTTAAACTTATGTATTGAAGCAGACGAAAAGGGAATTTGGGAAGATTTTGGTGTAGAACTTATCGGAGTTGACATAAATGCAATCAATATCACAGAAGATCGTGAGCAGTTTCGTGAGCTTATGCTAAAAATTGGTATTGGTATGGCCCCGCAAGCAACTGCAACTTCTTTTTTAAAAGGAAAGGAAATTGCCCAGGAATTTGGGTTTCCATTGGTTATTAGAGCCTCTTATACCCTTGGCGGCGCCGGTGCTTCGATAGTTTATAAAAAAGAGGATTTTGACGAACTTTTAAGTCGCGGATTAGAAATTTCTCCAATTCACGAGGTCATGATCGATAAAGCTTTATTAGGCTGGAAAGAATATGAGTTAGAATTACTTCGTGATAAAAATGACAATGTTGTTATTATTTGTACCATTGAAAATATGGACCCTATGGGGATCCATACTGGTGATTCAATAACTGTTGCCCCTGCTATGACCCTGTCTGATACAGCATTTCAGCGTATGCGTGATATGGCTATCAAAATGATGCGAAGTATTGGTGATTTTGCCGGTGGTTGTAATGTGCAATTTGCGGTGAGTCCGGATGAAAAAGAAGATATCATTGCGATTGAAATCAACCCGAGAGTTTCGAGATCTTCTGCTTTAGCGTCAAAAGCTACAGGTTATCCAATTGCAAAAATCGCTTCCAAACTGGCCATAGGATATAATCTGGATGAATTAGAAAATCAAATTACTAAAACTACTTCTGCCCTATTTGAGCCAACACTTGACTATGTGATTGTAAAAATTCCACGTTGGAATTTTGACAAATTTGAGGGATCTGAAAGAACTTTAGGTTTACAAATGAAATCAGTAGGAGAAGTTATGGGTATTGGAAGGTCCTTTCAGGAAGCCCTTCATAAAGCTACTCAATCATTAGAAGTGAGTCGCAACGGACTGGGTGCTGATGGAAAAGGACTCAAGGATTATAATAAAATCATCGAAAAACTTGAAAACGCGAGTTGGGATCGGGTATTTATCATTTACGATGCAATTCAAATGGGAATCCCTCTTAAAAGGATTCATGAAATCACAAAAATTGACATGTGGTTTCTCAGACAGTACGAAGAGTTACATCTCTTAGAAAAAGAGATTTCAACTTATAACAATTTAGAATCTTTACCTAAAGCGTTGCTGTTAGAAGCAAAGCAAAAAGGTTTCGCAGATCGTCAAATCGCGCATATGATCGATTGCTGGGAAAGCGAAGTTCACGAAAAGCGTAAAGAATTCAATATCAACAGGGTATTTAAACTGGTTGATACTTGTGCTGCTGAGTTTCAAGCCCAAACACCCTATTATTATTCTTCTTTTGAAAGTGATATGATCGTTGACGGAAAAGCTTTTTCTGAAAATGAAAGTGAGGTCAGTGACAGAAAAAAAATAGTTGTTCTCGGTTCAGGACCCAATCGTATTGGTCAGGGGATAGAATTTGACTACTGTTGTGTGCATGGGGTTCTTGCTGCCAAGGAATGCGGATATGAAACGATCATGATCAACTGTAATCCTGAAACTGTTTCAACAGATTTTGATATTGCTGATAAACTTTATTTCGAACCGGTATTCTGGGAACATATCTGGGACATCATTCAATTGGAAAAACCTGAAGGCGTTATTGTTCAGCTTGGAGGGCAAACTGCTTTAAAATTAGCTGAAAAATTGAGTAAATATGGGGTAAAGATCATCGGGACGAGTTTTGAAGCCTTAGATCTTGCTGAAGACCGAGGGCATTTTTCTGAGTTACTGACCAAATTGGATATACCATTTCCAAGGTTTGGAACAGCCACCTCTGCTGAAGAAGCAAATCAGATTGCAGATCAACTCGATTTCCCGATCCTGGTAAGACCTAGTTATGTACTTGGTGGTCAGGGAATGAAAATTGTGATCAATAAAGAAGATCTTGAAAGTCATGTAATTGATATCCTTAGAAAAATACCGAATAATGTACTTTTGCTGGACCACTACCTTGATGGAGCTATAGAAGCTGAAGCGGATGCTATTTGCGATGGTGAAAATGTTTATATTATCGGTATCATGGAACATATTGAGCCTTGTGGGGTACACTCCGGAGACTCTAATGCAACTTTACCTCCTTTTAATCTAGGTGAATTTGTCATGCAGCAGATCAAGGATCACACAAAAAAGATTGCTCTGGCACTTGAGACAAAAGGACTTATCAATATTCAATTTGCAATAAAAGATGATATTGTATACATTATCGAAGCTAATCCAAGAGCATCTCGAACTGTTCCGTTTATATCAAAAGCTTATAAAGAACCTTATGTTAATTATGCTACTAAAGTAATGCTAGGAGAGAATAAGTTAAAAGATTTTAGCTTCAATCCAAAGTTGCAAGGTTATGCAATAAAACAACCTGTATTCTCTTTCAATAAATTTCCTGATGTAAATAAACAACTAGGGCCTGAGATGAAAAGTACTGGTGAAAGTATTCTTTTTATAGATGATTTAAATGATGATTCATTTATTGAACTTTATTCAAGAAGAAAGATGTATTTAACAAAGTAATTATTC
>JAAESS010000182.1 GCA_024229195.1 Flavobacteriales bacterium
AAAGCCTCATGCTAAAGTTGCTGAAAAAATGCTTGAAAATGGAGGACTGTTTACAGAGTTTTGGTCAGGAGGTTCTCCAGTCAAGGAAAATTTTATAAAAAGAAACAGAATAATTGCAGGAATATCTGAGGCTACTTTGGTGGTTGAATCGGCAAGTAAAGGAGGGTCTCTGGTTACCTCAGATTTTGCATCATCATACTTCAGGGATGTATTTGCTGTCCCCGGAAGGACCACAGATAAATTTAGTCAAGGATGTAATATGTTGATCAAAAGCAATAAAGCAGCAATGATTACTTCAGTAAATGACCTTGAATATATCCTTGGGTGGACTCCAAAAGAGCAGAAAAAGGAGCAGATTCAGAAAAAACTCTTTGTGGAAATGAGTGAAGATGAAAGAAAGATTCATGATTTTTTACTCAGGTCGGAAAAAATGCTTTTAGACCAGTTAGCACGGGAAACCGGACTTAGGATTCAAAAAGTATTGATGATATTACTTCAATTAGAATTAAAAGGCTTGGTCATCAGCCACCCGGGAAAGGTTTATGAGGCTGTATAGTTTTATTGGAGGATTGAGTTTATGTTTCTTGCTCCTCAAAATACATCACCACAGCTTCTTTCATCAACACCGATTGTTCACCACTTTTCAATGTGGGTAATTCATCAATCACTTTATAATGGGGCCATCCATCATCGTCAAAATAGTCAAACTCGTAGTATCCAAAAGGTTCAAGTAACTTACAAATCGAAATGTGCATGATATTCAGCTTTTCATCCTTACTGAATTTCTGATACCCTTTACCTAATTCCTGAATGCCTATCAGGTATATGATCGCATCAAGATCCATTTTTTCACCCCCGCCAAATTTTTCGGAAACTTTGTTCTGGATCTCTTCCCATTGTATTTTCACCTTTTCGTCCCTTGCCATATGCAATATATATAATCGTCAAAAATACTAATTAGGAAACACAATATCCCATAATTTCTTACTTTTGCCAATGCAGAACTGATATACGATGAAGTCTGGCAAAAAGGCAGAATCATATGAAGTTAAAACAGTAAAGGAACTGTTTGAAAAACTGCGTCATTCACATTTAACTTATCGTACAGATGTATAGTAAAATAAAAGATCATTTAACCGAAGAACTCAAGGCGATTGAGGAGGCAGGATTGTATAAAAAAGAGAGAGTGATCACAAGCTCGCAGGATGCGGTCATAAAGATCTCGACTGGAGAAGAAGTGATCAATTTTTGTGCAAACAATTATCTTGGATTATCTAACGATCCTCAGGTTATTCAAGCAGCCAAAGACACAATGGATGCGCATGGCTACGGGATGTCATCTGTTCGGTTTATTTGCGGAACTCAGGATATCCACAAACAACTTGAGGCAAGAATTGCAAATTTTTATACAACAGAGGATACAATTTTATACGCTGCTGCATTTGATGCAAATGGAGGTGTATTTGAACCATTGTTGCAAAAGGAAGACGCTATTATATCAGATTCTCTAAATCACGCTTCGATTATTGATGGAGTTAGGTTGTGTAAAGCAGCTCGATACCGTTATAACAATAATGATATGGAGGATCTCGAAAAGCAGTTGATCGAGGCCAATAAGCAAGGACACCGATTTAAGATCATCGTGACTGACGGGGTCTTCTCTATGGATGGAATTGTGGCTCAACTAGATAAAATTTGTGATCTTGCTGATCAATATGATGCACTTGTGATGGTTGATGAGTGTCATGCAACCGGTTTTATTGGTAAAACAGGAAGAGGTACTGTAGAATTGAAAAATGTGATGGGTCGGGTTGATATCGTAACAGGAACTCTTGGAAAGGCTCTTGGAGGTGCAATGGGAGGATATACGACTGGTCCAAAAGAGATCATTGAGATATTGAGACAGAGATCAAGACCTTATCTGTTTTCTAATTCATTGGCTCCTGCCATAGTTGGAGCCTCATTAAAGGTATTTGATCTTATTGAGAACGATACCAGTTTAAGAGATAAACTGGAGGAAAACACCAATTATTTCAGAACAAATATGGAAAAAGCCGGATTTGATTTAGTAGGAGCTGATGCTGCTATTGTTCCGGTAATGCTATACGATGCAAAATTATCGCAAGACATGGCCAATGACTTGCTTGAAGAAGGAATCTATGTCATAGGATTCTTTTTTCCTGTTGTTCCAAAAGGAAAAGCAAGAATAAGAGTACAGCTAAGTGCTGCCCATACAAAAGAACATCTTGATAAGGCCATAGCGGCTTTTATCAAAGTTGGAAAATCACACAAGGTGATTTAAGAAAAATAGAAAAACAGTTATCATACATTTTGAATATGAACAGTATAAGAATTACCAAACATTTTGATTTCGAATCGGCGCATGCCTTATATGGTTATGACGGTAAATGCAAAAACATTCACGGGCACAGTTATCATATCTATGTAACTGTAATTGGAACACCAATTGAAGATGATAAACATCCAAAAAACGGAATGGTTATGGACTTTGGTGATCTCAAAGTTATTGTTAAGAAAGAGATTGTATCAAAATTTGATCATGCAGTGGTTTTAAATGCAAACTCTCCCCATAAGGAGCTGGCAAATACGATCAATGATTACTCTCATAAAGTGGTTATGGTGCCTTATCAGCCTACAAGTGAAAATATGTTGATTGATTTTGCAGAGCGTATCCAAAGGCAATTACCTCAAAATGTTTTACTACATTCGTTAAAATTATATGAAACCGCAAATTCATATGCGGAATGGTTTGCGAGTGATCAAAAATAATTGATGCTTACCATTTGAAAATGACATCCATTAATGAGTAGTGATCCAAAGAAAATATATTTTGCCTCAGATCAGCATTTCGGTATTCCGGATGCAGAGAGGAGTAAACTAAGAGAGAAAAAATTTATCTCTTGGTTAGATGAAGTAAAAAAAGATGCTAAAGCCATTTTCTTGCTTGGTGATCTATTCGATTTTTGGTTTGAATACAAAACGGTAGTTCCAAGAGGTTTTATAAGGGTTTTGGGAAAAATTGCAGAACTAAAAGACAGTGGTATCCCCATTTATTTTTTTGTTGGTAATCACGATTTGTGGATGAGTGATTATTTTGAAACAGAATTGAATATACCGGTATATCATCAACCCAAAGAATTTACCTTTGATCAAAAAACCTTTCTGATTGGCCATGGGGATGGATTAGGGCCTGGTGACAAGGGCTATAAAAGAATGAAAAAAGTGTTTGCTCACCCTTTTTCAAAATGGCTTTACCGATGGTTGCATCCAGACATTGGTGTAAAGCTTGCCCAATACCTGTCTACTAAGAATAAGCTGATATCGGGTCAAGAAGACGTCATTTTTTTAGGAGAAGAAAAGGAGTGGCTTGCACAATACGCGAAAAGAAAATTGGAGGAAAAGCATTACGATTACTTTCTGTTCGGTCACAGACATTTACCGATGGAAATAGAAGTTGGTGAAAACAGTAGGTATATCAATACCGG
>JAAESS010000183.1 GCA_024229195.1 Flavobacteriales bacterium
GGTATACTTTTCTGTATTCATGTTTTTTTATTTTAATCTGATGTCAGATACACTGGAACCTGTTGGAATCATAGGAAATACATTGTCTTCCATTTCTACGCAAACTTCAAGAAAATAAGATTCTTTTGAAGCTACCATTTCCTTTACTGCTTGTGTAAGATCCTTTCTTTCAGTTACCTTCCTTGCCTTGATACTATACCCTTCCACAATCTTTACAAAATCCGGGTTTGTCATAACAGTAGAAGCATAACGCCCATCAAAAAATAATTCCTGCCACTGCCTTACCATTCCAAGGAACTGATTGTTCAGTACGACAATTTTTACCGGTGCCTTGGTTTGTAAAATTGTCCCTAATTCCTGGATATTCATTTGAAATCCTCCATCTCCAATAATAGCAATAACTTCTCTTTCTGGAGCTCCCATCTTTGCACCAATCGCTGCCGGCAATGCAAATCCCATAGTTCCGAGACCACCTGAGGTGACCTTACTTTTGCCTTGTTTGAATTTACTAAATCGACTTGCTATCATTTGATGTTGTCCAACGTCAGAAACGATAACAGCTTCGCCGTCGGTAGCTTTATTGATCGCTACTATGGTTTCAGCCATTGTTAAGCCATCAGCCTTAACATTGATCTGTCCATCAATTACTTCTTTGTATTCTATGTCATATAAGTCATGAAATTCCTGCATCCATTCCTTGTATTGTTTTTTCTCTATCAATGGTAAAATAGCAGAAAGGGTGTCCTTTACGTTCCCTAAAACTGCCACATCAGTTTTTACATTCTTATCTACTTCGGCTGGATCGATCTCAAAATGAACAATCTTAGCTTGTTTTGCATAGGTCTCCAGATTACCGGTAACCCTGTCATCAAATCGCATACCTACTGCAATTAATACATCACAAGAATTGGTAAGCACATTCGGGGCATAATTACCATGCATACCGACCATACCCACATGGAGTTCGTGGTCAGATGGCAAAGCTGATAAACCTAATAAGGTTGAAGCAGAAGGAATACCTGCCTTCTCAATAAAATCTTGAAATTCTTTCTCGGCCTTTCCTAAAGTCAATCCTTGACCCCAAACGATAAATGGTTTTTTTGCTTCATTGATCACTTTCGCTGCCGCAGCAATACTCGTAGGATCCATTTCAGGTATCGGCTTATAACTCCTCACCTCTTTGCAAGTTTCATAAGTAAAATCAAGTTCTCCGAATTGGGCATCTTTAGTGATATCAATCAATACCGGACCTGGCCTACCTGACTTGGCAATATAAAATGCTCTTGCCATAACTTCAGGAATTTCCGAAGCTTTAGTGATCTGATAATTCCATTTGGTAACCGGAGTAGAAATACTGATGATATCTGTTTCCTGAAAGGCATCACTACCTAAAAGGTGAGAACCTACTTGTCCTGTAATACATACTAAAGGAGTTGAATCAATTTGCGCATCAGCGATACCGGTAATCAGATTTGTTGCTCCCGGGCCAGAGGTAGCCACAGCAACACCAACTTTATCGGTTACTCGGGCATAGCCCTGGGCTGCATGCACAGCTCCTTGTTCATGCCTGGTGAGCACATGATGCAATTCCTTTTCATATTTGTAAAATTCATCATAGACAGGCATAATAGCTCCACCTGGATATCCATAAATCAAATCTACACCTTCTTCTAACAAGCATTTTACAACAGCTTCTGCTCCTGTAATTTTAACACTTTTTGAATTTGTCACTTTATCTGTTGATTTTGTTATTGTTTCCATAAATAACAATTTTAATGTTTATTATCGCTTAAAACTTGTCGGTTACGCAACCTTCGGATGCGGATGAAACAGTTTTTGCATATTTATATAATATTCCCTTTGAATGTTTGGGAGCCGGCTCCTTCCATAGGGCTCTTCTATTCTTAATTTCTTCTTCAGAAAGCTCCGCATTAATTGAATTGTTTGCAGCATCAATCGTGATCATATCGCCATCTTTTAACAGTCCTATCAATCCACCTGACTGAGCTTCTGGAGTGATATGGCCCACTACAAATCCGTGTGTACCACCTGAGAAACGCCCATCTGTGATCAAGGCAACTGTCTTACCAAGACCCGCTCCCATAATCATAGAAGTTGGCTTTAACATTTCAGGCATTCCAGGACCTCCTCTTGGTCCAACATAACGGATCACAACTACATCTCCTTTAGAAACCTTGCCTGCTCCTATACCGTCATTGGCTTCTTGCTCTCCATCAAAAACTACTGCCTTTCCTTTAAAGAGATTTCCCTCCTTGCCGCTTATTTTAGCAACGCCGCCTTCAGCAGCGAGGTTTCCAAAAAGAATCTGCAAATTACCAGAAGACTTTAGTGGATGATCCGTGCTGTGAATCACCTGTTGATCATCTTCAAAACTCAGAGGTTTCACATCTTTTAAATTTTCAGCCAAAGTTTTTCCGGTTACTGTCATGCAATCGCCATGCAGGTAACCACCTTCCAGTAAATATTTCATAACAGCTGGAGTTCCTCCAACACCATGAACATCTTCCATCAAGTATTCACCACTTGGCTTAAGATCAGCGATCAAGGGTGTTCTGTCACTTACTCTTTGAAAATCATCTAGTGTAAAATCAATACCCGCAGCATGCGCTATAGCCAGATAATGTAGTACGGCATTAGTCGATCCTCCTAGGGCATTCACCAAGGCAACGGCATTCTCCAAGGATTTTTTTGTGATGATATCTAAAGGTTTTAAATCAAGCTCAAGTAAATTTCTTACTGCCGCAGCAATTCTTTCACTTTCATTACCCTTGTGAGGGTTTTCAGCTGGTATAGAAGAATTGTATGGTAGGGCAAAACCAAGTGCCTCAATAGAAGACGCCATAGTATTTGCCGTGTACATTCCTCCGCAAGCACCTGCTCCCGGAATTGCACGTTTGATGATTTCCTTATATTCCTCATCTGAGATATCTCCTGAAATTTTTTGGCCCAAGGCCTCAAAGGCTGAAACAATATTTAATTTCTTTCCCTTGTAATTTCCTGAGGCTATTGTTCCTCCATAAACCATCAACGAAGGTCGATTCAATCGAAGCATGGCCATTATAGCTCCTGGCATATTCTTATCACACCCAACAACTGACACAAGTGCATCATAACTTTGGGCATTCATCACTACTTCTATGGAATCTGCAATAATATCTCTTGACGGTAATGAATAATTCATTCCGCTGGTCCCCATTGATATACCATCACTCACGCCAATCGTATTGAAGATCAGACCAACCTGTCCTTTCTTATTTACCTCCTCTTTGATACCTGCAGCCAAATGGTTCAAATGCATATTACAGGGATTACCATCATAGCCTGTACTTGCAATACCTACCTGTGGTTTCTGCATATCCTCATCATTCAAACCTACTGCGTAAAGCATGGCCTGAGCCGCTGGTTGGGTTGCATCCTGTGTTAATCTTTGACTGTACTTATTTAAACGCTTCATTAAGAGAAAAGATAAATTTTAACGTGTTGATATTCTTTTAGAGAATATTCTTATTTCTTACATATTCTACAAAAATAAACAGGCTTTCTCCTACTAGCGGATTCTTATTTATTTTATTACAACATTCAAGTGTGCCTGAAATTCACTTAAGTACTGATTATTAGATTTTTAAACACTCTAATTTACAAGGTTTAAACAAAAAAAAACCTCCCGAATGGAAGGTTCACATGTTTATACAGCATTAGTTCTTCCTAATCAATCGCGGGAGATGTAAAAATAATAATGACTGCTGATATGTTAGATTGTTTTTGTTGCATTGTGAGTCTAATAAGTAAAACTAATAATTTTATTTGTACTGAATACTTGATTTTTTTCTAATTATTGATTCAACTGATACATTATCAATTTTACTCTCTAACCATGAAATTATATCCAGATACATAAAGGATCTTTTTTCATATGGATGATTTTCAAAAACTTTTAATTCACTGTGCAATTCTTTAAAAGCATTTTTTAATTCATGAGGGTAAATATTGCTCAGATTCCTTAAAAAGGTGATGATTCTTTGCTGCACCAAATGAAGTTCGTTCATTTTGATCAAAAATTTATAGGTCGATTTGATCAAAGCTTCGAGATTCTGATCCAAGCCTGCCTCGTAATGGGCAATAAGGTTCAAAATTCTGGTAAAACAAAGCAAGTCTTCCCGCATCCCTAATTGTTTGTTTTTTATGATCTTTTCAAGATAAAAAATACTCTTTTCATAATTTGATGCTCCAAAATACAAGCTGGCAAATTTATAATAGAAAACCATGACATGATGTTCATCGATTTTTGATCGATGACTTTCAATCTCCTCCAGAACTTCAGGAATTATGCTAATGCCAAGGTTAAAATCACCTTCTAAAAAATACAAGTTGATTTTATTGAGATAGAGATATAAAAATGCCAATGACTCTGTATTCTCATTGATCAGAAAATTTTGATTGTTCAGTTCTTCCTCAAAAAAATTCAAAGTAGATCTGAATTTTGTCAAATGTTGAACCAAAAACAATGATTCCAGCAAATAATTGATCCCTTTTAAATAAAAAACAGGATTACTTTTTTTCATTTGAGGGTTGTAATAGAACAAGTCGACCCATTTCTGAGCATAGCGATATCCGGAAACAAAATCTTGGGTAATAAAACTGTACCATAGATAAGCCTTGTACAAATAAAGCCTTTCGATTACCCCTAAGTTCTTGATATTATATTCGGGTAACAATTTCTTAAAACAGGAACGAACCTCATCAAAATCCTTGTCATTACTTACATATCCTTTTTTAAGAAGCATACTGTATAGTTGTATGGAGAGATTTGATAACTTACTCAGCATTAACGTCTTTTCTCCCAAATCTTTAGACTGAAGAATCAAATCATCTGCCCTACTGCTTAAGCTTCTGGTAATGTATTGCGATTCTACTACTTTTTCCAATTCAACAATGCTAAAAGCCAGCGTTGAATCTTCATTGTTCAATGCAATTCCTTTGGCTTTATCCAAAATCTTAAGGCTCTGTTTGTGAAGACCTTTATTAAATAAAATTGTCGCAAAATCCAACTGTTCTCTCACCTGCATCTTTGCATTCTGATGGATTGGATTTAGTTTCAGACTAACCAGAATTTGTCTGTATAAATGGGCTTTTGAATTTGAAAGTTGCTGCTTCTTGATATTTGTTTTTAATAGAATCTGCTTTTCATCGAATTCATCAAGTTTATCCAACACAGAAAACAGCGCAATAAAATTCTTTTCAGAATTTCCGCCCAGTCTTCCTGCGTACAATTTAAACTGTCTTTTTTCGGATTTGGTCAAGGATTTTACCAATAAAAAAAGAGCGTCTGTTTTCTCCATAGACATCGTAATAAAATGGTGTTAACTATCTGTAAGCATGCATTTTAACAGATATGGAAATAATTTGAATGTAGTAAACATCTCAAAGAAAATCCACAACTTTATTGATTTCCATTTAATTTTGATTATTCAAAAGTGATAAAAATAATTTAATAATGAGCAAAAATCAAGTCCAAATATTCGACACAACCCTTAGAGATGGAGAGCAAGTGCCTGGTTGTAAGTTAAATACGCCAGAAAAACTAATCATAGCAGAGCGATTAGATGAACTGGGTGTGGATATTATAGAAGCTGGATTTCCAATATCAAGTCCTGGTGATTTTAACTCTGTTGTTGAGATTTCCAAATTGGTCAAAAATGCTACCGTTTGTGGCTTGACCCGAGCAAATATGAAAGACATTGATGCGGCCGGAGAAGCTTTAAAGCACGCTATCCGTCCAAGAATTCATACAGGTATTGGTACTTCTGCATCTCATATCAAATACAAATTCAACTCTACACCCGAGAAGATCATCGAAAGAGCCGTAGATGCTGTAAAATATGCCAAAACATATGTTGAGGATATCGAATTTTATGCGGAAGACGCAGGAAGAACAGATAATGTTTTTCTCGCAAAAATCTGTGAGGAAGTGATTAAAGTTGGGGCAACAGTTTTAAACATTCCCGATACAACCGGTTATTGTTTACCGGAAGAGTATGGAGCCAAAATGAAATATTTGATGGAAAACGTCAAAGGCATAGAAAATGTAACATTATCATGTCACTGTCACAATGATCTCGGATTGGCAACTGCAAATTCTATAGCCGGTGTACAAAATGGAGCACGACAGATTGAATGTACGATCAATGGATTGGGTGAAAGAGCCGGTAATACCGCTTTAGAGGAAGTAGTGATGATATTAAAACAACATCCCTACCTAGATCTTGACACGAATATCAATACGCAATTATTGTACAGCACCTCTCAAATGGTACAGCACCATATGGGAATTCTGGTACAACCGAATAAGGCTGTGGTAGGAGAAAATGCCTTTGCCCACAGTTCTGGGATACATCAGGACGGAGTTATCAAAAACAGAGCAACTTATGAGATCATGGATCCTGCTGATGTTGGAGTCAATGAGTCTTCAATTGTCTTGACGGCCAGAAGTGGAAGAGCTGCATTGGCCTACAGAGCAAAAAAAATAGGTTTTGATCTGACTAAAATTGAACTTGACCAAGTTTATCCTGAATTCTTAAAAACCGCTGACAGCATGAAAGAAGTTGGAGATCAGGATATAGAAATAATTATAAAGAACGTAAGAGTGAAAACTAATAAAATAGCTTCTTAATAACTATAGGAATGAAATTAAAGATCGCTGTTTTATCTGGAGATGGTATCGGACCTGAGGTCTGTGAACAAGGTGTCAAAGTACTCAAAGCAATTGAAAAAAAATTTAAGCATCAATTCACTTTTGTAGATGGACATGTAGGAGGTGCTGCTCTCGATACCAAAGGTGTTCCCTTGCCTGATGAGACGCTGGATATTTGTTTAAACGCCGATGCGATTCTATTTGGTGCTATTGGTGATCCCAAATTCGAAAATAGTCCGGATGTAAAAATAAGGCCTGAAGAAGGTTTACTCAAACTGAGAAAAGAATTGGGCTTATTTGCTAATATAAGACCCTTAAAGGTTTTCGAACCTTTAGTTCATAAGTCACCTATCAAAGAAAAGGTGATCAAGAATACTGATTTTATTATTTTCAGAGAATTAACCGGTGGTATTTATTACGGAGAAAAAAGTACTAGTTCCGATGGTAATTCAGCTATGGATACTTCTCATTACAGCATTGAAGAAATTGATCGTGTCGCTCATATGGCTTTTAAATCGGCTAAAAGCAGACGAAAAAAATTAACCTTGATCGATAAGGCCAATGTACTTGAAACATCAAGGCTTTGGAGAAAGAGAGTTAAAGAACTTGCAAAACAGTATCCTGATGTAGACGTAAATTATCTTTATGTCGACAATGCTGCCATGAAGATCATCGTTAACCCCAGACAGTTTGATGTTATACTGACAGAAAATTTATTCGGTGATATCATTTCAGATGAAGCCAGCGTAATTTCTGGATCAATAGGTCTGCTTGCTTCTACTTCTATTGGTGAAAAATCTGTACTTTTTGAACCCATTCACGGTTCATTTCCTGAAATGAAAGGAAAGAACTTAGCCAATCCATTGGCCACTATTTTATCAACTGCCCTCCTACTCGAGCACTTTAAATTATATGAGGAGGCTGATGCGATTAAGAATGCTGTTGAAAAATCAATTGAACATCATATCACAACACCTGATATCAATTCCACAAAGAAATTTGCACACACTTCATCTGTGGGAGATTTTATATCTGAATACATCAATGATAAAAAAAATATACTCTATTATATGGAGAATATTTCACTCGGACAATCTACGATCATTTAGTTATCTTTAAAGCCGCAATCTCATCTTGAGACTTGCAAGAAAAATTGAAAAATCACAGATATGGAATTTACCGAAGCGGTCAACAGAAGAAGATCTGTACGAAAATATGATCCTAATGATCCTATTGATCCGGACAAGGTAAAAGAATGTATTGAGTTATCTACACTGGCACCAAACAGCAGTAATATGCAGCTTTGGGAATTCTATCATATTACTTCCAAAGATATGTTGAAAAAAATGTCAAGCTATTGCTTTGATCAAAGTGCTGCAAGAACAGCCCAGCAGATGGTTGTAATTGTCGTTAGAAAAGATTTATGGAAGCGAAGAGCCAAAGCACAGGTTAAAAATCTAAAAGAAGTTTTTGGAGATAAACCAAAAAACGAACAATCAAAAAGAGCAAAATTTGCATTTACATATTACCAAAAAATCATTCCACTTGCATATGGTGATTTCTTCGGAATCTTTGGTTATATAAAATATGCCATTTATTGGCTGATTGGTCTTTTTAGACCAATTTTTAGACAGGCTAGAAAAAGTGATATGAGAATAGTTGCTCATAAAAGTGCCGGACTTGCAGCACAGACTTTTATGTTAGCTATGTCTGACATAAAATACGACACATGTCCTATGGAAGGAATAGATTCCCTTCGGATAAAAAAATTATTGAAACTTCCTTATGGAGCTGAGATCAATATGGTCATCAGTTGTGGCGTAAGGTTACCTGAGGGGGTTTATGGAGAACGATTCAGAATTCCTTTTGAAGAAGTGTATAAAGTTGTTTAAATAACCGAATAATTGTAATCTTATCCAATTACTATCGTCTTTTTAAACACTCGTTTGACAATTAATAAAGTCCTATGCCAATAGATAAAATCATACAAAGTATCAGAAATAATAAACAAAATCATTTGGTTGATTTTAGATTGAAATCAAAAACGGAAGATTTCACTGATTCCTTATTTCATATTTTATTTGATTCAAAAATATCTGTATCGGAAAATATTAATGCTTTGGCTGATTCTTTTCATGACATATCCAAGATGCTTAAGGAACCAAAGGATATTCGTTTTGAATTGATCTGGAAAAAATTCCTTGTTCATCTTCCTGACCTTTTACAAAGTCTAAATCAGGACGCCAAATGCATATATCTTCATGACCCTGCCGCTAAAAGCGTAGAGGAAGTAATTCTTGCCTATCCGGGTTTTTTTGCTATTGCTGTTTACAGATTAAGTCGTGAGTTTCATTTACAAAAAATGCCATTAATACCTAGGATGATGAGTGAATATGCCCATAGGCTTACAGGTATCGACATCCATCCCGGTGCCAGTATTGGCTCACCTTTTTTTATGGATCACGGAACGGGAGTTGTAATCGGTGAAAGTGCCATCATTAAAAACAAAGTCAAAATATATCAAGGAGTTACTTTAGGTGCTCTTCAGGTATCCAAAGACATGAAAGATCAGAAAAGGCATCCTACCGTTCAAGACAATGTAACCATTTATGCCGGTTCTACGATTTTAGGAGGTGATACAGTCATTGGTAAAAACAGTACCATTGGGGGAAATGTATGGCTTACAAAGTCAGTTCCTGAAAATTCAATTGTGTATCAGGTAACGGATACCAAACTCAAAACAAAAAAAAACCATGAAGACAAGTAGTATTCTTGATCTAATAGGAAATACACCTCTTGTTGAAGCAAGAGGTCTCATCAAAAATAAAAATGTCAGATTACTTCTAAAAATGGAGGGTAACAATCCGGGCGGAAGCGTAAAGGACAGACCTGCCTATAATATGATCAGATCTGCTTTAGAAAGAAAGGAAATTGATCAGCATACCCGACTTATTGAGGCCACCAGCGGAAATACAGGTATCGCATTGGCGATGATTGCCGGATTCTATAAACTAAATATAGAATTGGTAATGCCTGAAAATTCAACCAAAGAAAGGGTACAGACAATGCGTGCTTTTGGGGCAACAGTGACGCTCACTTCGGCTGATAAAGGAATTGAGGGATCAAGAGATTATGCCGAAATGAAAGTAAAAAAAGAAGGTTGCCTTATGCTGAATCAATTTGCCAATGAAGACAACTGGAAAGCACATTACAAAACTACAGGTCCGGAAATTTGGAGGGATACAGACCATAATGTCACACATTTTGTTTCTGCGATGGGAACGACAGGTACCATCATGGGTGTCTCTACATTTTTAAAAGAAAAGGATCCATCCATTCAGATCATTGGTGCTCAACCAACTGATCAATCCAAAATTCCGGGTATCCGTAAATGGCCTGAAGCCTACTTGCCTAAAATTTTTGACCGGTCAAAAGTTGATCGTATTTTAGAAGTCAGTGAAACTGAAGCTCGGGAAATGAGTATAAGACTTGCGAGAGAAGAAGGGGTCTTTTCGGGAATGAGTAGTGGCGGATCTGTTACTACTGCCCTTAAAATTGCAAATGAAATAGAGAGTGGTGTGATCGTTTGCATTATTTGCGACAGAGGAGACCGTTACTTATCATCTGATCTTTTTAATTTTTCATGAAGAATCCCGAAAATGAATTTTCATCAGTAGCTAATTGACACTATCCTTTGACGGAAGCAGTACTAAAATATCTTTTGAAGACTTGATCTCATCTTTATTCAGCATCATCTTGATATATTCACCTTTGAGATACTTATCTGCCTGGTCTTTATAATGTTTACTAAAAACATTTCCTGACTGTCCTGTTGGTAAAATTGCTTTCCCGTTTTCAACATCACTAAAATCAATGATTCTTCTTGTAGATGGACCAGCCACCACCTCGTACTGACCACTACCATTCAATTTGAACAATTGGTTATTGATTACTTCAATACCTCCATCAGTTTTAAAAGGGCCCACATTGAAGAAACCTCTTAGAAGTGAATTTTGATCAAAGGCATGCTTGTGGTTCACTTCCAAAGAAGATGACCACAGCCAATCATCGATATCATCTCCATATTGATCTTCTAGCTCTTTTATTGCCTCGTGAAAAGATCTGGTAATGATCTCGTCCTTTAACTCCTTCACCTCTTTTGTTTCAATATCATCCCACCATTTAGACCTATTCAATCTCATTTGTTTTGCAATTTGTCTTTTGTACAAATGCGTTTGCAAAAACTGTTCAAATTTCTCTTGGCCCATTTCATCAGCGAAAGTATTTTCTAAAAAATTATAGATGAATTTAAAATAGATTGTTGGCGCCACTAATTCTTTTTTATAGTCTCCTTTCCATGATTTTAAAATTGCTATAGCTTCTTTTTCTGTTTCAGATAAATTTACTTTAGAAATATTTTCCAGAATGATTTTAACAAGCATAGGACTGACTGACGATTGCACATCATTGAGCATTTTCTCGACATCAGCGCTTGTAAAAGCATCATTACTTTCCAAAAGTTCAACAATGCGTTTTGCCCGATCCTCAGGTAGATAATACCCTGGATAGAGTTTCCCATTCACCTCTTCAGGTTGGTTATTTGCCGAATACACATAATGCCATGATGGATTGATGGCTTGGGGGTTTTGTTCAAAATCCAAATAGCTTATTTTTTCATCAATCTCATTTGATCCATTTAAGATAAATTTTGTGTGAACTCCTTCCTCTCTTTCGTATAATTTTCCTGTACCAAACCATGCAATATTTCCTTTCGCATCACCGTACATCATATTTAATCCAGGGGCATTAATCTTTGAAACAGCATCTCTGAATTCAATCAATGAAGTGGCATGAGATGCCTTATATGTTATATCGAGGAGATCTGTAGGCTTTTTCAAATAAATCCAGTCCATAGAGATTTTTCTTTCCTCAACCAAACCCTCTAAAAATCCATTCATAAGTGGACCATGCGGACCGGTTTTGACTTCAAAAACCACATCTTCACTATTTTTCACTTTAATAATTTCTTCACGAACTTTATATTGCTGATTTATATCTTCCTCAAAGAAATCAACATCGTCATTCTCAAACATTGTAATCCCAATAGCAATATCATGGTTATGACCCAGAACAGGAAAAGGGCTCAATGCCAAATGGAAACCATACATTTCAGTTTTAGGTGTAATTAAATGTGCTTGATACCAAACTGAGGGCTGTGAGAATCCAATATGCGGATCATTGGCAAAAATTACCTTTCCGTTTTTTGTCTTTTGGGGTCCGATGACCCAACTATTACTTCCAACAAAAGGAGAAACAGGTAAACTATCCACGATATTATTGATTGATTTTCCTGTTTGTGCCATCATTCTTTTTACACCTCTTGAATTCTTTATTAAGGTAGATCTCGGGCTAATATCAAGATCCAGATCCAGTAGGTAATTTTTACCTAATGCTTCCTTCAAATCAGTCAGTAAAAGATCCGTTTTATGGGCTTGGGCAAAACTAAAAGCCATATACCCATAAACATTATAGATATCCTTAATTGAAAAATGTTCCTTCTCAACTCCGATCAATTGATACTCTATTGGAGTTTTTCCTTCATCAATGAAATTATTGATACCATCTAAATATGCCTGCGACAATAAAAAAGATTGTGAAGAGCTATCGATCTGCTCTATGAAATTCTTAGCAGCATACTCAACCCCCATACCCCGGAAGAGCTTATCAGTTTTCACCAATTGTTCACCAAATATTTCAGCAAGTCTACCTGCTGCTATCCTCCTAATAAGCTCCATTTGCCAAAGGCGATCCTGAGCATGAACATAACCAAGGGCTTGATAAGCATCTGCTTCACTATTTGCAAAAATATGAGGAACACCATAAGTGTCAAAGTAAACACTCACCTCTTCCTGGAGTCCTTCAATGGTTTTACTTCCATTGTAAACGGGTTTGTTATTTTGAACAAAAATAAAAGCAACAACTGCCAATAATATGGCAATAGTTAATAGAAAATAAGCAACTTTTTTGAGCATTTTAAACTGAATTTAGTCAAATATAGGCAAAAAAAAACCTCAATAAAATTGAGGTTCAAAAAATGTGATTTTTAATTAGTAGTAGCTTTTAAAACTCCTCTTCACCTTCTCTGATCGGTACGATCTGAGGTGTAAAATCTTGTCCGCCCCATAATTCACCATTCTCATCTGTCTTACTGTAATCGTAAGCCCAGCGATGTACTTCTGGAATCTCTCCAGGCCAGTTTCCATGCATGTGTTCGACTGGTGTAGTCCATTCGAGTGAATTTCCTTTCCAGGGATTCTGAACAGCTTTCTTTCCTTTTGCGATGCTAAAGAAGAAATTGGCAAGAAAAATCAATTGTGCCAAACCACCAATTAAAGCAAAAACCGTAATTACTTTATTGATATGTAAAAGATCTTCGAACATTGGGAATGCAGAATTACTGTAATATCTTCTCGGTAAACCAGCGAGTCCTATAAAGTGCATCGGGAAGAATACCCCGTAAGCAGAAATTGCAGTGATCCAGAAATGGAGATATCCCATATCCTTATTCATCATCTTTCCGTACATCTTCGGGAACCAATGGTAAACTCCGGCAAACATTCCAAACAAGGCAGAAATACCCATTACAAGATGGAAATGCGCCACAACAAACATGGTATCATGAACATTTATATCCAAGGCACTATCTCCCAGAATCAATCCGGTAAGTCCTCCTGTAATAAAGGTAGAGACCATCCCAATTGAAAACAGCATTGCTGGATTCAATTGCAAATTACCCTTCCACAAGGTTGTGATATAATTAAATGCCTTCACTGCAGAAGGAATTGCGATCAACAAAGTTGTAAACGTAAAAACGGAACCTAAGAAAGGATTCATTCCAGTCACAAACATGTGGTGCCCCCATACGATTGTTGACAGAAAAGCGATTGCCATGATAGATCCTATCATAGCCCGATAACCAAATATCGGTTTACGCGCATTCGTAGAAACTACCTCTGAGGTAATTCCAAGTGCTGGTAATAAAATAATGTATACTTCAGGATGTCCTAAAAACCAGAACAGGTGTTCAAATAAAATAGGCGACCCTCCTTTATAATGTAAAACTTCTCCTTGAATAAAAATATCTGATAGATAGAAGGAAGTTCCAAAACTTCTGTCAAATATCAATAGTAAGGCAGCAGACAATAAAACCGGGAACGAGATTACCCCGATAATTGCCGTCACAAAGAATGCCCATATAGTTAGAGGCAAACGTGTCATTTTCATTCCTTTTGTTCGAAGGTTCAATACCGTAACGATGTAATTCAATGAACCCATCAGCGATGAAGCGATAAAGATCGCCATAGAAACCAACCAAAGTGTCATACCAAGTCCTGAACCGGCCATAGCCTGAGGTAAAGCACTCAATGGTGGATAGATTGTCCATCCTGCTGAAGCCATTCCTGTGTGTACAAAAATTGAAAGGAACATGATCAAACTTGATATAAAGAATAACCAGTAGGAGATCATATTCAAAAATCCTGAAGCCATATCTCTAGCCCCTATTTGCAATGGAATCAGTAAATTACTGAAGGTTCCACTCAATCCAGCAGTAAGAACAAAGAATACCATAATGGTTCCGTGTATTGTAACTAGTCCCATATACATATCCGGTGTCATCTGACCTCCTTCTCCTCCCTTTCCTAGGAATGCTTCTATAATACTAAAACTTTGATCCGGATAGGCTAATTGTAAACGGAACAACATAGACATAAATACCCCAACTACACCCATAAACATACCGGTGATCAGGTATTGTTTAGCGATCATTTTATGATCTTGACTAAAAATGTATTTGGTTATAAATGTTTCTTTATGATGATGATGATCTGACATTTTCCTTAAATAAGTTTTTAGATTAATGCTTAGTTATTAATAACCTCTGCTAAAGTTTTTTGCTCTTTTAACCATTTGTTGAAATCTTCCTCTTCTTCAACTACAACTTTCATTTGCATGTTGTAATGAGAAGCTCCACATATTTTATTACAAAGCAATAAGTAATCAAATTCAACGATCTCCTCATTTCCATTTGAGCGTCTTAATTCATTAATTGCATCGAATTTCGCTTTTGTATCTTCATCTAACCTCATATCTTCAGTTGTCACTGTAGGCGTAAAACCAAACGAAGTTATCATTCCCGGAACACAATTTATCTGAGCTCTAAAATGTGGCATATAAGCTGAGTGTAAAACATCCTGGGATCTAAATTTAAAGATCACTTTTCTGCCTTTCGGTAAGTGCAGTTCTCTAACAGGAATATCATCAGCAGAATTTTTGTCTGTCATATCAACACCCATGGTATTGATACCTTTGATAAAGTTGACATGCCCTACGCCTAACTCATTATCATCTCCTGCATATCTTGCTTCCCAAACAAATTGTTTGGCATAAACCTCAATGATTAATGGATTTTCTGAATCAGACAGGTCTTGAACATTATTCCAGGTCCACAAACCGTAAATAATTAATACTGATAGTACGATTGTTGGTGCCACTGTCCACCACATTTCCAGTTTATGACTATCTGCATAAAAAAGGGCTTTGCGCCCCTTGATTCCACGATATTTAAATGTAAAGTAGTAGATTAAAAACTGAGTGATAAATTGGACTACGAGGATCAAACCCATGGTAATCACAAAAAGCTTATCAATATCCTCGCCTTCAAGTGATGCTGATTGACGCGGTAAAAGCACCACTCTGCCTTGAAACATAGAGTAGAGCATCAATCCATATACAAAGCCTCCTAATCCCAACATCAACCACCCGTTGATATTGTTTTCCTTTTCCGTTGCGACCTGATCCTTCTTTGTTAAACCTAATAATTTAAAAAACTGCCAAAACGCCGTCGCAATTACAAAAAATATAAGAATATAAAATAGTGCTTTCATCAATAATATATAAGTTTATAAGCGGATTTTCTGTGCCGCAAATATAAAGAAAAATATTAATTTTTATGATTTATATCAGCTTTAAGCCAAAAAAAAATCAATAAATTATCCGGGTAAAAATTAAGGTTGTCAAATCAATGACAACCTTTTGTTTTTTATATGGTTAGCTTAGTAATGGTAAATCTCGCTTTCCTTCATAAATGGATTGCCTTTTGCATGTAATGGTGCCTTGGAAATGGCAGTAAATACTACAAAAATAAACAAGCCTAAAAAGAATGCCAGAGCACCTAATTCCGGAATACCTATACCCCAACTATCACCAACCGTTGCTGGCATGATCAATTGAAATATATCAATATAATGTCCGGTTAAGATCACAAACCCTGCTGCAACCACGAACCATGGAACTCTTTTAAAGTCACTATCCATTAAAATCAGGATTGGAAACACAAAGTTCATAACCAGCATAGAAATAAATGGCAATTGGTAAGAACCGATTAGTCTTGGGAAGAAATAAGCGGCTTCCTCAGGAATATTGGCATACCATTGTAACATAAATTGATCAAAAAAGAAATAAGTCCAGAAAATACTAAATCCAAACATATATTTTGCCAAATCATGGATATGGCTATTATTAACAAAAGGTAAAACTCCTTTGTTTTTTAGATAGATCGTCACTAAAGCGATAGTTGTAATAGCGGATACCAAAACACTTGCAAATACATAAAATGAATATAACTGACTGTACCAGTGAGGATCCAATGACATCAACCAGTCAAAAGACATAAATAATTCAAGGATACCGAACATTACGATAAATGCTACAGACAGGTTAAAATTTCTTTTGTAGATTTTAACATCTCCTGAATTATCCAATGCAAGAGAATTCTTTCTTAGCATGTATCTAAAGATGTTATAAACAAATAAATAGATAAAAGATCTTATCAACCATCCCGGCGTATTTAACCACCAACTTTTTTCAGCGATGATCGCATCGTAATTTTCACTTGCAGGATCAAATGTTCCATCGGCCATCCACACATAAATGTGATTCATATGAAATCCGGAGGCAAGCAAGAACAAAAATAACAAAATAGAACCTGGTAAAATATAGGCTGAAATCCCTTCCATGATCCTAAACAACACAATTGACCAACCGGCTTGTGCTGCCCATTGAATAGCATAGAAAACCAACACACAAACTGAAATCATCAAAAAGAAAAAAGCGGCAATGAAAAAGGCTGCCCAAGGTCTGTTTTGTCCCTGATGTAATAAATGCTCTAAATGGCTTTGTGCTTCTTCTGCACTGTGTTCTTCTCCTTCGTGTGATTCACCTTGTGCAGCAACTTCCGAATGTGACTCGGCTTCTTCATGATGTCCGTCGTCATGAGCCATTGCCTGCTCCACATCTTCGGTGGTTTTTGGGGCAGTAAAGAACCCATAACCGATACCTAAGGCACCTATGATCATTAGTACAAGTGAAACCGTTTTTAATCTACCTGAAAATGTATACATTATATTCTGTATTAATTTTTTTACTTATTTTATTTTAATAGGTCTGCTCTCAGTTGTTCTACGTAATGAATCACGTTCCAACGTTCAGCTTCTGTTAATTGACCTGAATGCGATCCCATTAGGTTTCTACCATACATAATTACATGATAGATCGTTCCCTGATTGATATCCCTGTCTTTGTAATTTGGTACACCTAAAAACTTTTCATTTTTTACCAGTGTACCCATTCCATCTCCTTTATCTCCGTGACAGGCGGTGCAATATATTTGATAAGTCACCTTACCTTTTGCAAGAACTGCTTCATCAGCCCCGTAAGGTGCTCTCAAAGAATCTTTAGCCATTTGATATCCTACTTCAGAATCAGGATATTCATATACAGTCGCTCCTCTGGCAATAGTTCCCTCTACCGGCAGTTGGGCGTTGATCCCGTTCGAAAAATATGGATTCTCTCCATATGTTTCATAAGGTACTGCATTATACATATCAGTATCACCCATAAATTGTACATTTCTTTCCGTGGGTCTTTCATCACCACAAGAAACCAATAATAGGATCATTAGACCCGTTAACGCCAAATTGAATATATTCTTCATTCCAAATATTTTAGTGCTTATCTACGATTTTAGTTTCAATAGCTCCGGTCTTGGTCAAAAATGCTTCCAATTCCTTTTCATCTCCTGTTACTGGTACCTCCATCAAAAATTTGTCATCTGTTGTACGTGGGTCAGGATTTGATGCCTTTACAAAAGGTCCAATCTTACTTCTCATATAAAAAGTTAGTACCATTAAATGAGCTGCAAAGAAAACAGTCATTTCAAACATTATAGGAACAAAAGCCGGCATATTTTCAGCATAACTAAAGCTTGGCTTACCCCCGATATTCTGAGGCCAGTCCTCAATCATCATATAATTCATCATCCATATCGAAAAACCAAGACCTGTAATTCCATAAAGAAAAGCTGTAATCGCTATCCTGGTATTGGCAAGTCCCATGGCTTTTTCCAATCCATGTACAGGAAATGGAGTATAAACCTCTTCAATATGATGATTCGCTTCACGAACTTCTTTAACAGCTGTTAAAAGAACATCGTCATCGTCGTATATGGCATGTATAACTTTATCGCTCATCTTTTTTATTTTATCAATTTTATCAATTGTCTCTTTTATTTAGTATCTCTAGCTCTTTTGAAATTATCTCCAGATGATTTCAAAATTGATTTCACTTCAGCTTGCGCAACTGCTGGGAAGGTTCTCGCATATAATAAGAACAGTACAAAGAAGAATCCTATCGTACCCATAAATATACCGATGTCAACAAAAGTAGGTTCAAATTGCGTCCAGGTTGATGGAAGGTGACCTCTACTTAAGTTAATTACAATAATATCAAAACGCTCAAACCACATACCAATGTTGATGATCAGTGCCATAATGAAAGAAACCGTATAATTTGTTCTCAATTTCTTGATCCACAGTAATTGTGGGAAAACTCCATTACATAATATCAAGGCCCAGAATGCCCACCAGTAAGGTCCGGTAGCTGCACCAACAGATAAGTAGGTGAAATCCTCATAAGAACTTCCTGAATACCATCCTACAAAGAATTCTGACAAATAGGCGACCATAACAATACCTCCTGTTACAAGGATCACTTTGTTCATATTCTCTATATGACCTCTTGTGATATAAGCTTCAAGATTTGATACTTTTCTCATCACAATTAACAAAGTCTGAACCATTGCAAAACCTGAAAATACCGCTCCGGCAACAAAATAAGGTGGATACACAGTACTGTGCCATCCCGGAATAACCGATGTAGCAAAGTCAAACGATACAATCGTATGCACTGATAATACAAGAGGAGTAGCCAAACCAGCTAACACAAGTGAAACCTCTTCAAATCGTTGCCAGTCTTTAGCTCTACCTGTCCATCCAAAACTTAAGAGGCTGTATATTTTCTTTTGAAAAGGTTTTGTGGCCCTGTCGCGAATCATCGCAAAATCAGGTAACAATCCTGTATACCAAAAAACTACTGAAACAGTCAAATAAGTTGATATCGCAAATACATCCCATAATAATGGTGAATTAAAATTCGTCCAAAGATTACCAAATTGATTTGGGATAGGCATTGTCCAGTAACCATTCCAAACACGTCCCATGTGAATCACCGGGAATAAACCAGCTTGAAATACAGCGAAAATTGTCATCGCTTCTGCTGAACGGTTGATACCCATTCTCCATTTCTGACGGAATAATAAAAGTACTGCCGAAATCAGAGTTCCTGCGTGACCAATACCAACCCACCATACAAAGTTTGTGATATCCCACGCCCAGTTGATCTTGTTGTTTAGTCCCCAAACCCCAATACCAGTTCCAATGGTATAGGCGATGGCTCCAATTCCCCATAAAAAGGCAATAAGTGCAAGACTGAAAACAGCCCACCACCATTTGTTGGCTTTTCCTTCGATGGGTGCCGCTATATCATTAGAAATGTCGTGATAACTCTTATCTCCTATAATTAACGGTTCTCTAATAGGTGCTTCGTAATGAGACATAGTATAGTGTAATATTAATTTATTTCTATTTTATATAAAATGACCAATTCAGCTTACGCCTCGTTGGTATTCTTAACCTTTAACTGATAAAATACATTTGGCTTAGTACCGACAAAATCCAATAATTTGAAACTTCGATCATCTTCACTCATATGAGCTACTGCACTTTCATTATCGTTGATGTCTCCAAATACCAAGGATCCGTTAGGACAAGCATCTGAACAAGCCGTAGAAAATTCTCCTTCTTTAACTGCTCTGCCTTCTTTTTTAGCATTGAGAATAGTGAACTGTGTTTTCTGTATACAGAAAGAACATTTTTCCATCACCCCTCTTGATCTAACCACAACATCCGGATTCAATACCATTCTTCCAAGTTCGTTGTTCATATTGAAATCGAACTCATTGTTATTGGCATATTTGAACCAGTTGAATCTTCTTACCCTGTAAGGACAGTTATTTGCACAATAACGAGTACCTATACATCTGTTATATGCCATTTGATTCTGACCCTGACGACCGTGAGAAGTGGCTGCCACCGGACAAACTGTTTCACAAGGTGCATGGTTACAATGCTGACACATCACAGGCTGAAAAGAAACTTCTGGTGCATCTGAAGGTTCTCCCTGAGCTTTAAAGAAATCTCCGGTTCCAAACGTCCCATCTTCTTTTCCTTGAGCAACTGTCATGTCACTTGAGTAATATCTGTCAATTCTCAACCAGTGCATATCTCTACTTACCCTGATTTCATGTTTCCCTACAACAGGAACATTGTTCTCAGCATGACAAGAAACAACACAGGCCGCACAACCGGTACAGGTTGCAAGATCAATAGAAAGATTGAATTTTGTACCCAAACTATCGTCAAACTTTTCCCATAAATCAACCTTATCCTGAGTAACCTCTTGATGATTTAATGAAAATACAGGAGCCTGATTCCAATCTTCTTTTGGATTATTTACAAACTCTTCTAGAGTCGTTTCTTTTGTGATCTCACCTTCTCTACCCATGATAGTATGGTGAAGCTGTACACAAGCAAATTTATGTTCTCCCTCTGTTTTTTCTATGGTAACACTTTGAAAAGCGCCATTTGAAAGAGGATAGGCATTGACACCTACATTCATATCTTTTTTCAGGTCCGTTCTACCGTAACCTACAGCAACTGAAACAGATCCTGCAGCTTGTCCCGGCTGGATATAAGCAGGAACATTATTTAAGGTAACTCCGTTGGCTGAGATGTTTACCAAATCACCATCAAGAGCACCATTGTCAGCAGTTCTATTGGTTAGTCCTAAATTTTCTGCATCAATTCTCGAAATCAACAGATAATTATCCCATGATGTTCTCGTAATAGGATCTGGCAACTCTTGCAACCAAGGGTTGTTAGCTTGTTGACCATCACCTAAACCAGTTTTCACATATACAGTTAATTCCATATCTGCTCCTGCTGTTTTTGAGAGAGCAGCGCTTGCCGCAGCAAGATCAATCTCATTTGCAACTGGAGTTTCACTTTCCGCTGACGAGGCAAAAGTACCTGATTGAAGTGTTTTATTCCATGATTTACCTCCCAGCAAATTAGATTGCCAGTGATTTTTAAGGTAATCGTAGTAATTGGTGTCATTATCCATCCAAGTCAACAAACTGTCTTCGACTTGTCTTGAATCGAATAAAGGATTAATTGTAGGTTGTATCAAACCGTGATGACCTCTCTTGATTTCAACATCTCCCCAAGCTTCTAAATAATGAGGACTTGCATGAACAAACTGAGATACATTCGTTGTCTGATTTGCAGCTGTACTAAAAGCAACTGAGAGTGAAACTTTTTTCAATGCCTCAGCAAACTTTTCTCCTTCCGCAAGAGAATAAACAGGATTGGTATTTGCAATAATAACTGCATCAACGCTTCCAGCATTCATGTCAGCCATCAGTTGAGTCACTTTCGCTGTATTACCTTGTCTTGTATTTTTTGTGGCAGATACATCAATAACTGTACTTTGTAAGAAAGCATTGATAGCCAAAGCAAGCAATTGGGCATTTTCATCTTGAATCCCAGTTACTACAACAGCCTTACTTCCTGCCTTTTTGATCTGTGCCACAGCCTTATTGACTGCTTCATCAATCGGTGTTCCGGATCCATTTGATCCATTAACAATTGCCTCATACAACTTACTCATCACCTGAAGTTGCTCTGAAGGCTTTACAACAACCCTTTTATCAGCGTTACCACCTGTAAGAGTCATGTTAGATTCAAATTGAATATGACGAGACATTTTCCCGTTCTTCGGTTTTCTGCCGGCTGCATAGCCAGGACTAAAATTCCCACCTTGCCAGTCTGAAAGAAAATCAGCACCTACAGAAACAATGACATCTGCTTTTGAGAAATCATAATCAGGCAGACTTCGATTTCCATACATTTTTTCAAATGCATTCAATGCGGCATCTTCAGAAACAGCATCGTAAATAACGTGCTCTACATTACCATATGCCTCAGTGAAATCTCCAACTAATTTATGAAATGAAGGACTGGCTGTAGTTCCACTCAATAAAACTATTTTACCACCATCTGCTTTAATATCCTGCAGCTTTGATTTAATCACTTTGTCCAGCGTAGCGTAATTGGTCTCTTCACCTTTGGCCATTGGGCCTCGTAACCTATTGTTATCGTATAGAGAAAGAACTGAAGCCTGAACTCTGGCATTGGTCATTCCATTTTTTGAATCCTTGTTAGGTTCAATTTTTATTGGTCTACCTTCTCTTACTTTGACAATTACGTTTGCAAAATCAAATCCATCTGCAATTGAAGATGCATAGTAATCAGGAATTCCCGGTATTACATCATCCGGCTTTATTACGTAAGGTATTGAATTAACAACTGGTCCTTCACAAGCCGCCAATGAGGCAACAGCAGTAGAAAATCCTACATACTTTAAAAAATCCCTTCTTGAAGTATCACTGGCTTCAAGGCTCTCTTTGTCACCAAGAAACTGATCAGTTGGAATATCTTCAATAAATTCACTTTTCTGCAGCTTTTCAACAATAGAACTATTTGCTTTTAGTTCTTCAACACTTTTCCAGTATTTCTTGTTAGATGCCATATTTGTTATATTGTTTATTTTTTAAAATGAACCGATAAAAGCTCAATAAATTTCATTTTACTAGTAGTGACATTTACCACATTCTTTTCCTCCAAGCTGAGCTATGGTCACACTTTCCACACCAAACTTATCAGCAAGTTCTTCATGGATCTTTGCATAATAGTCATTACCCTTTAAATCAACAGCAGTCTCTTTATGACAGTCCATACACCAACCCATCGTAAGCGGTGAATATTGATACACTTCTTCCATTTCTTCAACAGGTCCGTGACATTTTTGACACGCCACCTTTCCGGCAGTAACATGCTGGGCATGATTGAAATAAGCAAAATCAGGTAGCTTATGAATCTGAACCCATTTGATCGGCTTTTGCTCGTAACCTTCTATATAAGTTAGCGTTTCAGGATCCCATCCAATGGCGTCATATATTTTTTGGATTTCTCCATCATAAAATTCTTTTGTTCTATCGGATGTTGTAGGGCCCGTATATTCAGCAATACTTTTGTGACAATTCATACAAACATTCACAGAAGGAATACCTGAATGTTTACTGTGTTTTGCCGAAGAGTGACAATACTGACAGTCAACCTTGTTCTGACCTGCATGAATCTCATGTGAAAATGCAATCGGTTGAATTGGCTGATAATCCTGATCTATACCTATACCCATCAGGGCATCAAACATGATATAACCAGTTAATATCAAAACAAATATCGTTGCTGCTATTTTCAGGAATCCGTTATTGCTGGCTACATAAATCCATATGATCAATCCTAAAAGTACAGCTACAACAATATAACTCATCCAAGCTGTTGACTTTTTAGGTGTTGCAAGCACTTCTCCTTCAGCGGCTGCAACTACTTTCTGCACATCACCTGCTGTGGTATAAGCAATGATAGCTTCGATATCTTCGTCTGACAATTGCGGAAATGCAGTCATCGGCATCCCGTTGTATTCGTTGAAAATATCAATTGCGTCCTGATCACCGCTTGCTCTTAGGGCATTGTTATCCTTGATCCAGGCCTTTAGCCATTCCATGCTCCTTCTGTCGGCAATACCACCAAGGGCAGGACCAATCAATTTTTTATCTAGTTTGTGACAAGAGGCACAGTTGGTTTGATAGAGCTTTTTCCCTACTGCTACAAGCGGATCGACCTCCTGAGCAGCTACCGCAGTTGACTTTGCTTCAACCGGTTCTCCATCTGTGTATGCCAAAATATCATTGATATCCTGCTCAGAAAACTGAGGATAAGCAATCATTGGCATTCCATTGTACTCATTAAAAATATCAATCGCATCCTGGTCACCACTTGCTCTCAAAGCGTTATTGTCTTTGATCCAAGCTTGTAACCACTCATTTGTTCTTCTTTCGGTAACCCCACCTAAAGCAGGTCCGATCAACTTTTTATCCATCTTGTGACATGCAGCACAATTAGTATTAAAAAGCTTTTTCCCGTTTACCGGATCTCCTTCCTGAGCACTAAGACCGGAAGTAAGTAAAAAAAGAAAAGAAAGGATGATTGATAATTTCTTAAATGTATTGCTGGGCATTACAATTTTCATTTGCATATTTTACGTTATTTTAAAAACACTAATTAGCGCACAAAATATTCAAGGTTTGATATCTTTATGACATAAATTATATTAAATCAAAAAGATTGTGCAAAAATACATTTTCTTACGTTTAGTCAAAGTATTAAATATATGTTAATATTAATTTATAATGATTCTAAATAAGAAAAAAAAGACCTTTCTAAAAATATTCTTTTAGATTTGTAAAAAATAAATTTTATGCAGGATTTTCAGAAAACCAAATTGTTTTTTTTATTCGCTTTTATCTGCCTGATTCATTGGCAAATGCAAGCTCAAAATGAGGATGGAACAGTTCGAATAGAATCAAGTGCACATATTGATGAAATGGTGGCCCAGAAAAAAGACTACAACAAAACCATAAAATCTTTCCAAGGATATAAAATACAAATCTATTACGGCAGTGAAAAGGAGTGTTATGAAGTCAAAGATGAATTCTCTTCTTTATTTCCTGACATTGACACCTCTATCATATTTAGCACACCTCAGTGGAAGCTTCAAATAGGAAACTATCGAACTCGTCTGGACGCAGATCGTGCCTTGGTAAATATAAAAAAGGAATATGCCGCTGCAATTGTGCTGGCAACAGAGATAGACCTTAAATAAAAAGACAACTGTGAAATATAATTCTCTCGCATGAACGAATATTTAGATGCCTCCAATAAAGATATGAATTCGGAAGAATTCGATCTTGAGAAAAAGCTCCGACCCCTATCATTTGATGATTTTGCGGGTCAGGATCAGATTTTGGAGAATCTAAAAATTTTTGTCGAAGCTGCGAATCAAAGAGATGAGGCACTTGACCACACTCTATTTCACGGACCTCCTGGTTTAGGAAAAACAACATTAGCGCATATCATTGCCAATGAATTGCAAGCGAATATCAAAGTGACTTCAGGCCCTGTACTGGATAAGCCCGGAGATCTTGCCGGCCTATTGACAAATCTTGGAGAAAGAGACGTGTTGTTTATAGATGAGATCCACCGACTCAGCCCTGTCATTGAAGAATATTTGTATTCTGCCATGGAAGATTATAAAATTGATATTATGATCGAATCAGGACCAAACGCAAGAAGTGTGCAGATCAATCTTGAACCTTTTACCCTAATAGGTGCGACAACGAGATCCGGTTTGCTAACTGCTCCAATGAGAGCTCGATTTGGTATTAGCAGTCGATTGCAATACTACAGCACAGAATTACTTACACATATTATACAGCGAAGTTCAAAAATACTTAAAGTTCCCAATTCAATGGAAGCTTCCATTGAAATTGCAGGAAGAAGCAGAGGAACACCAAGAATTGCAAATGCATTATTAAGACGTGTTCGAGATTTTGCACAGATAAAAGGTGATGGTAATATCGATATTAATATCGCCAAGTATGCACTGAATGCCCTTAACGTAGACCAGCACGGACTTGATGAGATGGACAATAAAATACTGACTACGATCATCGATAAATTTAAAGGAGGACCGGTTGGAATCAGTACCCTTGCTACTGCGGTAGGAGAAAATGCTGAAACCATTGAAGAAGTATACGAACCATTTTTAATTCAGGAAGGATTTATCATGAGAACCCCTCGAGGTAGAGAAGTGACTGAATTAGCCTACAAACACCTTGGAAGGATTAAAGGCTCCTCGCAGTCAGAACTATTTTAATTTTACCTACAGGGTTTTTTCAAAAATAACTTGATCCCAAAAGAGGGGATATTCAATTAATTGACAAAAAAAGAGAATCATACCAACTGGATAAAAGAAGAAGCCACCAGACTTGGTTTTGATGCCTGTGGAATTTCCAAAGCAGAATTTCTTGAAAAAGAAGCGCCAAGATTAGAATCATGGTTGAATAACAATTTTCATGGAAAGATGCACTATATGGAAAATCATTTTGACAAACGTCTTGACCCCACCCTACTCGTCCCTGGTTCTAAAAGTGTTATTTCTTTGTTGTACAATTATTATCCTCAAGAAAATCAGAAAGCAAACAGTTATCATATATCCAAATATGCCTATGGTGAAGACTATCATCATGTCATTAAGAAAAAATTAAATGAATTGGTTGCATCGATGCAAGAGGTCATGGGTAACTTCAATGCCCGGGTATTTACTGATTCTGCTCCCATCATGGAAAGGGCATGGGCCCAAAAAAGTGGCTTGGGATGGACGGGTAAACATTCCTTATTGATCAGCAAATATCGAGGCTCATTCTTTTTTCTGGCTGAAATTATTCTTGACATCGAGCTAGATTATGACTCCCCATTTAAAACGGATCATTGTGGCACCTGTACCCAATGTATCGACGCCTGCCCCACTGAAGCCATATTACCCAACAACACCGTCGACGGCAGCAAATGCATCTCCTATTTTACCATTGAACTAAAGGAAGAAATACCTAAGGAGTATAAAAACAGTTTTGATAATTGGGCTTTTGGCTGTGATATCTGTCAGGATGTCTGCCCATGGAATAGATTTTCTAAACCGCATCAAGAGGAAAAATTCAAGCCCGATGACAGATTACTTCAGTTTGAAAAAAATGAGTGGGACGAAATTACTGAGGACGTTTTTAAAGAAATATTTAAAAGATCTGCTGTCAAACGGACAAAATTTGATGGATTCAAGCGGAATATCCGTTTTCTAAAAAAATAGAATTCCCTCCACTTCTATTGTCAAATAAATTAACTTTGCGGACTTAGTCAAAAAATCAATAGATGGGATCCAAAATTAAAAAAACAGACGCCTTAGCTTATCATGAATTTCCTACACCAGGTAAAATTCAAATAGTTCCAACAAAAAAGCATGCGACTCAAAGAGACCTATCACTTGCTTATTCCCCCGGAGTTGCAGAGCCTTGTTTGGAAATTGAGAAAGAATCGCAAAAAGTTTACAACTATACTTCTAAAGGTAATTTGGTTGCTGTCATCTCAAATGGAACCGCCGTATTAGGTTTAGGCGATATTGGCCCATTGGCCTCTAAACCGGTAATGGAAGGAAAGGCCTTATTGTTTAAAATTTTTGCGGATATAGATGTTTTTGATATTGAAGTAGATACAAAGGATATTGATAAATTCGTTGAAACAGTTAAAGCGATCGCACCAACGTTTGGAGGAATCAATTTGGAGGATATTAAGGCCCCTGAAGCTTTTGAGATCGAGAGAAGACTCAAAGAAGAGTTAGATATTCCGGTTATGCATGATGACCAGCATGGAACTGCCATCATTTCTGCTGCAGCTTTAAAAAATGCTTTGGAAATAGCTGAAAAAAAGGCCTCAGAAGTCAAAATTGTCATCAATGGAGCCGGTGCTGCAGCCATATCTTGTACTCTTTTGTATAAAAAACTAGGCGTACTCAAAGAAAATATTGTGATGTGCGACAGCAAAGGTGTTTTGCGAAGTGACCGTCAAGACCTCAACGCGCAAAAAAAAGAATTTACAACCGAAAGAGATCTGCATACGCTGGAAGATGCTATGAAAAATGCAGATGTATTAATTGGTCTTTCTATAGGAAATATAGTAAGTCCGGAGATGCTTTTAACCATGGCGGCTAAACCGATTGTTTTTGCCCTTGCCAATCCTGATCCTGAAATTGCATATCAACTGGCCGTTGATACAAGAGATGACATTATCATGGCAACAGGAAGATCCGACCATCCCAACCAGGTAAATAACGTTTTAGGCTTTCCCTTTATCTTTAGAGGAGCCCTTGATGTGAGAGCAACAAAGATAAATGAAGAAATGAAAATGGCCGCTGTTCATGCCCTTGCTGACCTATCAAAACAAAGTGTTCCTGAGCAGGTAAATATCACCTACAACAAAAAAAATATCACTTTTGGAAAAGATTATATCATACCTAAACCATTTGACCTAAGATTGATCAGTGAGATTCCTCCTGCTGTGGCCAAGGCCGCTATGGATTCTGGTGTGGCTCAGTTACCGATCAAAAACTGGGACAGTTATCGGGAACAGCTGGTAGAGAGATTAGGAACCGGAAGTAAGCTGATGCGACTCGTTACCAGTAGAGCAAAATCAGAACCTAAGAGAGTGGTTTTTGCTGAAGCCGATCAGCTGAGCGTTTTAAAAGCAGCTCAAATAGCTTTTGACGAAGGAATGGCTATCCCTATTCTTTTAGGAGATAAAATAGCCATTGAAAGTTTGATGAAAGAAATCCAGTTTGACGAAGATATTTCTATCATTGATCCAAAATCAAAAGCAGAAGAAAAAAGAAGAAATGAGTTTGCTGAGATTTATTGGAAGAAAAAACAGCGAAATGGAATGACCCTTCTCGAGGCGCAAAAATGGATGCGGGAGCGGAATTACTTTGCAGCTATGATGGTGAATGAAAATCATGCTGATGCCCTGGTAACAGGATTTACCAGAAGTTATCCTACCGTTGCCAAACCCATGATAGACTTAATTGGTAAAATCAAAGGGATCAGAAAAATAGCAGCTACCAATCTTATGTTAACCGAGAGAGGGCCATTATTCCTTTCCGATACTGCCATGAATATCAATCCCGATGCAATGGAATTGGCAGAAATTACAAGAATGACTGATAAGACAATGAAGATGTTTGGTCTTACGCCGAATTTAGCCATGATATCTTATTCGAATTTTGGTTCTTCCAGATCAGATTCTGCCACAAAAATGTCTGAAGCAGTTAAGTATCTTCATAAATTTTTTCCTAAAATAAATGTCGATGGAGAAATTCAGGCTGATTTTGCGCTCAATATGGAAATGAGAAACGAAAAATTTCCTTTTTCCAAATTACAGGGAAAAAAAGTGAATGCACTGATCTATCCAAATCTTGAATCTGCAAACATCAGCTATAAATTGTTGAAAGAGATTCATGCCGCCGAATCTATAGGACCGATTATCATGGGCTTAAAAAAGCCGGCTCACTTAATTCAACTTGGTGCAAGTGTAGATGAGATTGTCAATATGGTTTGCATTGCAGTTGTGGATGCCCAAAGCAGAAAGAAATAATCTAATTCCTGAATATGATATAGAACTACTTATCTATCTATTGTAATACTTTTTATAACCGCTTAGAAATCTGTGGTTAAATGTTATTAAATAAGGATAACATTTTCATTTAAAATGCATAAAATTATTACATTTGACTCTATCACGATTCAAAATTTATGATTACACATATCCAAGGAAAAATGGTTGAGAAAAATCCTGACCATGTTGTTGTTGAATGCAATGGTTTGGGATACCATGTCAATATTTCTCTTCAAACTTTTGCAAACATACCCGATCAAGAAAACCTCAAATTATACACCTATTTAGTCATCAGAGAAGATGCTCATATTCTTTTTGGCTTTTACAGCAAAACTGAAAGAGAAATTTTTAAAATGCTTATTTCAGTTTCAGGGGTAGGACCCAGTATTGGTATGACGATGTTATCTTCGATGGACACCGAAGAAATTCAACATGCAATTGCTAATGAAGATGTGTCAAAAATACAATCTGTTAAAGGAATTGGTCTTAAAACAGCTCAACGAGTTATCGTTGATTTGAAGGACAAAATATTAAAATCTTATGAAATTTCAGAAGATTTACCAAGTTCGAACAATACTATTAAAATTGAAGCGTTATCAGCTTTAGAAGTCTTAGGATTTTCCAGAAAAAAAATTGAAAAAGTTATACAAGTTATTTTACAAAATTCTCCCGACATAAGTCTTGAAGAATTAATTAAACAAGCGCTTAAAAACTTGTAACGTTTGATCCGAATAAAACGATTTAAATATAATCTCCCTATTATATTAATTGTACTTTTATTGAGTACGACCTTTGTTTCGGCTCAAATAAATTCTGGAGACAATTCTATAACCAGCAATCAATCAACTACTTCCACTCAAAATGACACGATTGCACCCCTACCCTATTCCTTTACAACCAATCAAAGTGGAAGCTTATTTTTAAACGATAATAAAGAGCTTGAGACCATCTATGATCCCCAGACAGGGAATTATATTTTGATGGAAAAAATCGGTGATTATTATATCAAATATCCCACCCAAATGACTCCGCAAGAATACAAGGAGTATCGTTTGCAACGGGATATGTTGGAATATTCAAAAGATAAGATCAACGCGATAAGTGGAAAAACCAAGGCAGCTTCTGATGTCCAAAAAAATTTACTGCCAACTTATTATGTAAATTCTAATTTTTTTGAAAGTGTATTTGGAGGAAATCAAATTGATGTGAATGTTCAGGGATCGATACTCATCAAAATGGGATTGATCTATCAGCGTGTTGAAAACCCTCAATTATCAGAAAATAACCGTCAGAACACAACTTTTGATTTTGATCAGGAAATCAATGCAAGTTTAAACGCACGAATTGGAACCCGATTAAGGGTATTGGCGAATTTTGACACTCAATCTACCTTCAACTTTCAGAATATGGTAAAGTTGGAGTATACACCTACCGAAGATGACATCATCAGAAAGATTGAAGTAGGTAATGTTTCAATGCCTATTCGAAATTCTTTGGTCACGGGGGCACAGAACCTGTTTGGAGCAAAAATGGAGCTTCAATTCGGTAAAACAACCGTTACCGGTATATTTTCTCAACAACGATCTCAAACCAGATCTGTATCTGCTCAAGGAGGATCCATTTTAAACGAGTTTGATTTTAAGGCCAGTAATTATGACAATAACCGTCACTTCTTTATTGCCCATGAATTTCGGGATAAATACAATGATGCCCTTTCAAATTTTCCATTGATCAATAGCTCAATAAATATTACCAGAATTGAAATTTGGGTAACAAACAGGAATGCCACAACCACAGGCACAAGAAATATAGTGACGCTTTCAGATCTTGGAGAAAATAATGCCAACAATATTGGTCCTGCAAATGTAAGCCCTGTTCCCGGTGGGCAAGACCCTTCGAATGAGGCGAATGACCTGAATAATTTACTGACACTGAATGGTCCAATCAGAAAAATCTCTTCAGTGAGTCAGGCATTAACTCCATACAATATGGCGCAAGGGAGAGATTACACCATAATGGAAAATGCGATAAAACTTGTTCAGGGAGTAGATTTCACCATGAATGCCCAATTAGGTTTTATTACTTTGAACCGACGATTGGTGGATAGTGATGTTCTCGGAGTCGCCTATGAGTATTCTGATGGATCGGAAGTTTATCGTGTTGGAGAATTTACAGATGCGGGAGTTATTGCTCCTGACAATCTGGTTGTAAAAATGCTTCGCAGTGAAATTATCAACCCAAATATTCCCATGTTTGATCTGTTGATGAAAAACGTTTATGAAATTCCGGGTGCTTTTCAATTGCAGAAAGACGGTTTTAGGTTAGAACTCTTGTATTACGATGATAGCACGGGTGAACCTGTTAATATTTTACAAAATGCGCAGACGCCTGGTGTCAATGACAGGACGATTATGAATCTGTTGCGACTTGACCGTCTGGATCAAAACAATAACTTCAAACCTGAAGGAGATGGTTTTTTCGATTATGTCGAAGGGATCACTATAGATTCTCCAAACGGCTATTTTATTTTTCCAACCGTGGAACCATTTGGGGAAGACTTAGATGATCAACTTGTTCCCGAGGATGACATTTATATATTCAGGGAGCTTTATGATAGAACTCAGGCTGAGGCCCAAAACGACTTCCAGCAAAAAGACAAATATTCATTTAAGGGATACTTCAAATCTGACGGAGAAAGTGGAATTCCTCTCGGCGCTTTTAATGTTCCCCGAGGATCCGTAAAGGTTACTTCAGGAGGAAGAGAATTGGTTGAAGGCGTTGATTATGTGGTTGATTATAATATTGGAAATGTACAGATCATAAATCCTACTTTGATAGCATCTGATGCACCAATACAGGTCGATGTTGAAAATAATATCGGATTTAATCAACAACGTAGAAGGTATATGGGAGTTGATGTACTTCATGTTTTTAATGAAAAACTGGCAGTTGGAGGGAATATCATTAATCTGAATGAAAGGCCTCTGACCCAAAAAGCACAATTCGGTTCAGAACCGGTTAATAATACAATATTAGGTGCCTATGTGACCTACCGAACTGAAGTTCCTAAATTGACAAAATGGGCCAATGCGCTTCCCAATATAGATACTGATGTTCCTTCTTATGTATCTGTTAGATCAGAGCTTGCCTATTTAGCACCTGGAACACCTTCAGGAATTGATCTTGATGGGGCAGCAACCTCTTATATTGATGATTTTGAAGGGGCTCAGATTCCACTTGACATCAAATCACCAAGACAATGGTTTACGGCCAGTACACCTTTGGGTCAAAATGGAGATCTTGATTTTACCAATGGAAATATAGCTGCTGGTTTACCATCGGAATTGAGGTATGGTGCGAAAAGATCAAAGTTATCCTGGTATAATATTGATCAGATCTTTTATGGATCGAGTCTTCGCCCCTCAAATATTGATAGCGAAGAGTTATCCAGAGCAGAGGTGAGACAAGTAAATTACAGTGAATTATTTCCACAAGTTGACCTTGATGTTACCCAATCGAGTATCATAAGAACCTTTGATATGGCTTATTATCCTGGAGAACGTGGCACAAATAATTACGATGATAGTTTTACAGGTGACGGAAAGTATATCAATCCGGAAGACCGATGGGCAGGTATTACACGTGCACTGACTACAACGAACTTTCAACAGGCCAATATCGAGTATGTACAATTTTGGTTGATGGATCCATACGAGAACTATTCCATCAATCAAGAAGAAGGGGGAACAGGATCGCCACCAAGTCTGCAGGAAATGCAAGGAGATCTTTATTTCAACTTTGGTAGTATTTCAGAAGATATTTTAAAGGATGATCGTAAAATGTTTGAAAATGGTCTTCCAATAGATGGAGTGCAAGTTCCTGGATCGAATATTGAATCAACTCCTTGGTCATCTATTCCAACGGACCAGTCTCTCTTATATGCATTTCCTGAAAGTGATGAGGCTCGTTTGAATCAGGATCTTGGTCTTGATGGTGTTAATGATTCGGATGAGACAACAAAGTATGGAGCTGTCTTTGGTGAGGATCCATCTGCTGATAACTTTCATTATTTCAGAGGTTCTGACCTGGATGCTGAAGATGCATCAATTCTTACTCGATACAAGGAATTTAGTTTGACTGAAGGAAATTCTCCTACAATTAATAATTCTGCTGAGAACTATCCAACCTCCTCTACCACCTATCCTGATGTGGAAGACATCAACAAGGATCAAACAATGAGTGCCATTGAAAGTTATTATCAATACAAGGTATCACTGAATAAAACTGATTTAGTTGTGGGTCAGAATTATATTGTAGACAGCAGGGTTACAACGGTTCAACTGGCGAATAATACAACTCAAACAACAACCTGGTATCAATTTAGAATTCCAATCACTACGCCAGAGGATCCCAATAACATCATAAACGATATGGCTGGTTTTACATCAATTCGTTTTATGAGAATGTTCCTGACAAAATTCAAGATTCCTGTGGTACTAAGGTTTGGTGAATTACAATTAGTAAGGGGTGATTGGAGAAGATACACCAAAACTCTTGATGAAAATATCAATCCTCCTGAAGAAATCACACCGGATGAAAATCAGAAATTTGAGGTTGGGGTTGTAAATATTGAAGAAAATGAAGACAGGCAGCCCATTCCATATGTGTTACCGCCGGGAATTAAAAGAGAAAGACTTCAGGGAACCACAACAATTCAGCAACAGAATGAACAATCAGTAACGGTAAAAGTCGATGACTTGCAACCTGGTGATACAAGAGCTATTTTTAAAAATACAACTTTTGATCTTCGGATGTACAAGCGCTTAAAAATGTTTATACATGCTGAAAGTAAGGTGGGACAACTCGAAGTAAAGGATGACGAATTATTAGGTGTCATCCGATTGGGAAGTGACGCCGAAGACAATTATTACCAAATTGAAATTCCATTAAAAATATCAAGCTTTAGCTCAGTAACCCCGGAAGAAATCTGGCCCGAAGAGAATAATATCAACGCTGCCATAGAATCTTTTGGACAACTTAAATTAGAGAGACTTGAAGTTGGAGGACCGGTAAACGAACTTTTTCCACAACCTGTTCTTGGGGAAACGCCTGAATACAGAATCAGGGTAAAAGGAAATCCTAATCTTTCTAACATTCGAACCTTTATGCTTGGGGTTAAAAACGCTTCAATCGCTCCAAAGAGCATGGAGTTATGGTTCAATGAATTACGAGTATCAGATTTTGATAATAAATCAAGCTGGGCAGCCATCGTAAATGCCGATGCAAATTTGGCTGATTTTGCTGATATATCACTCTCAGGAAGTATGCATACCATTGGTTTCGGAAGTCTTGATCAAATGGTGAATGAAAGAAGTCAGGATGAAATGAAGCAATATGGGCTGGTATCAAATATTAATATTGGTCAGTTATTACCTAGAAGAGCCAATGTCAGTATCCCGATCAATTTCAGTTTTGGCGAAGAATTCAGAGACCCTAAATACGATCCAAGGTTTCAGGACGTACTGTTTAAAAATGGTACAACAGATAGTGAACAGGCAAGAGATTATACCCAAAGAAAAAGTCTTAATTTCATCAATGTCAGAAAGAACAGAACCTCCCAAAGTGGTAAACCCCGTTTTTACGATGTTGAAAATTTATCCGTTTCGTATTTGTACAATGAAACTTATCACAGGGATTATAATATTCAAAAGTTTATAGATCAAAAAGTACGGGCTTCAGCCAATTATACCCATAGTTTCGAACCGAAAATAATTGAACCCTTTAAGGCCTGGGGCTTGGTTAGTGATAAAGCGTATTTGCAATTTATCAAAGATTTTAATATCAGTTTGTTGCCGACCTCATTTGCGATCAATTCCAATATCATAAGATCCTATAATGAACAACTCTCAAGATCATTAGTAGCCGGTCTTCCCGACCTACCATTATTACAACAGAGAAACTTTATGTTTGACTGGGATTATCTTGTGGCTTATAATCTGACCAAATCACTTCAGTTCTCCTTAAGAGCACTAAATAATTATGTGTATGATGAATTCGAAGATGATCAGAACATTCAGCTCTATGATAATTTCTTTAGAATCGGACGCCCTGAACACTATCATCAAACTTTTAACCTGACCTATAAAATTCCTTTTGATAAATTTCCTGTTTTGAGTTTTATCAATGGAACTTATAACTATACTGCTGATTATGACTGGCAGGCACCGGCCTACACCATTATAGATGCCGTGGGCAACACCATACAAAATGCCAATACGCACAATTTCACAGCAGATATGAGTATGGATCGGCTTTATGATTATATCGGATTGTCAAAATTATTTACCAAAAGGAAAACAGTTGATGTTAAACAAGATCCTAAAACGGGCCAACAACTCAAGAGCAAGAAAAGTCTTTCCACCGGTCAAAAAATTGGAAGAATTGGAGTTGATATCCTGACCTCTGTCAAAAACATCAGGCTGTCTTACACAGAAAATAATGGAACTTTTTTACCTGGATATATTCCAGAATTTGGATTCCTTGGCCAAAGCAAATACTCCGGCACTTTTGCACCTACACTGGGCTTTGTATTTGGTAGTCAAATCGACATTCTGGACAAAGCGCTGCGCAATGGCTGGATCGTTTCGAGAGATCCTAATGAGAATTTCTACGCCAGAAATTACAGCAGATCTCATTTTGATAAATTTGACTATTCGGCAAATGTTAAACTGACGAGAGATCTCGACATTGAGCTATTTGGAAACAGAACCTATACAGAGAGCTTCAACCAGCAACTGGACGTTGTGAACGGTACACTTGATGCCACACCGAAAAACGGAGTGGGAAATTTCAGTATCTCGCAGGTCATGATTGGTAGTTCATTTAAAAATGAAAGTGACCTTTTTCAACAATTTAAAGACAATCGGTCTGTGATTTCACAACGCCTTGCAGATAATACAGGAGGTAATATCAATGGTTTTGGAGATACGAATCAAGATGTAGTGCTTCCTGCCTTTCTAGCGGCATATACAGGTAAAAATGCGAACTCAGTATCTTTATCGGCATTTAAGAAAACACCTGTTCCAAATTGGAGAGTCACCTTCAAGGGTCTGATGTCAATTCCTTGGGTAAGATCCAATTTTAGGAGTTTTACCTTAGAGCACAGCTACCGATCGGTCTATTCTATCCTCTCATTTACCAATAATCTCAGGTATGATGAAAGCAATCCCTATGAAGACGTAAACAGGGATATTGCCGGGAATTTCAATCCGGAAAAACTCTACAATGGAGTCAACCTCATTGAAGAATTTTCACCATTACTCAGGGTTGATTTTAAGTTGAAAAACTCTCTTTCAATGAGAGCGGCTTTTAACAAAGACAAGGCGCTTAACCTTAATTTTACAAATAATACGGTAACTGAAGTTTCCGGTGAGGAATTAGTTTTGGGTATGGGATACAGAATTCAAAACGTTAAAATGAAGTTCAAAACAGGAAGCGGTGGTGGATCGACAACTTTTCAGGGTGATATCAATCTAAAACTCGATGTTGGAATTCGTGAAAATTTAACCGTGGTCAGGGCCTACGGAATTGGGGATGATATTGATAATGACCAGATCACAGGTGGTCAAAATCTTATTTCTTTTAAATTCCTTGCAGATTATTCATTGAATAAAAATTTGCTCACCTCCTTTTTCCTTGACTATAATAATTCTAAATTTGCAATATCAACCACTTATCCCCGAACTTCCATTAACGGCGGAATTAGTGTTCGATACATTATAGGTAATTAACTTAAAGTTTTAAAAATGAACATACCTGAAGAATTAAAATACACCAAAGACCACGAATGGGTCAAAATCGAAGGAGACATTGCCACAATTGGAATTACTGATTTTGCTCAGGGAGAACTCGGAGACATTGTTTATGTGGATATCGAAACTGTTGATGAAACCATAGAGCAAAATGAAGTTTTTGGCAGCGTAGAAGCCGTAAAGACAGTTTCTGACCTCTTTATGCCTTTAAGTGGTGAAATCACTGAATTTAATGAATCATTAGAAGATGCTCCTGAAAAAGTTAATTCAGACGCTTACGGAGACGGATGGATGATCAAAATGAAAATCACTAACACTGCTGAGATTGACAGTTTATTAGATGCTTCGGGATATAAAGAAATTATTGGAGGATAATGCTTTAATACTTGCAATACTTGCAAGCATCATAATAGCAGTATTGAGTCTCACCTCGGTCCCAAAATTAAATCTTGGTCTTGACATCAAATCCGGCGACAAATATTTGCATTTTATCGCCTACTTCGGTTTAAGTGTGATCTGGTATTTTGCACTCAAGGATCGAATTCCCAAAAGGGTGTTTAAAATTAATGTAACTTTAGGTTTGATCATTTATGGCATCATTCTTGAAGGTTTACAGAGTGGTCTAACGACCTATAGAACAGGAGATCTTTATGATGCTTTAGCTAACACAGCTGGTGTTATTGTAGGTTTGATATTTTTTAACACAATTATCAAATGGTATCGGACAATTTAAAATTAACTTGTTTTTGTCCACATTATTTCATTAAATTAGCGCAGTATAAAAATTTTAAGAGAACATGGAAGTAAAAAAGAACCCCAAAGCTAACCTGGAAAAGCACAACAAACAGTTTATGCTATTAGGATTAGCCCTTGCCCTTATTCTTATATATATAGGAATTGAGTGGAAAACTTTTGAGAGAAGCATTTCTGACCTGGGTATGGCCAATATTGAGGCAGAAGAGGAAATTGATATACCAATCACAGAAAGAATTCAAGAAATTAAACCTCCACCACCTCCACCACCTGCACCTGAGAAAATCGAGATCGTAGAAGATGAGGAAGACATTGAAGAAACAGTTCTTGAATCGACAGAAACCGATGAGAATGATGCCGTTGAGATTGAAGAAATAGAGGAAATCGTTGAAACAGAGGAAGTCATTGATGATGTGCCTTTCGCCATCATTGAAAATGTACCGGTTTATCCTGGTTGTAAAGGAACTAATGATCAAAAGAAAAAGTGCATGGTCGAAAAGATCACTAAACATGTAAATAGAAAATACAATACAGGTTTGGCTGGTGATTTGGGTTTAAGTCCCGGAAAGAAAAGAGTTTATGTACAATTTAAAATTGATAAAACAGGTAAGATTACAAATGTACGTGCCAGAGGCCCACATGCCCGTCTTGAAAAAGAAGCCGTAAGAGTAGTTTCCTTGTTACCTGATATGACTCCTGGAAAACAACGTGGTAGAGCAGTAGGTGTAAAATACACACTCCCAATCACACTGATTGTGGAATAGACTAAAATAAAATTTAAAAAAAAACCA